>JAUYMC010000128.1 GCA_030699545.1 Gemmatimonadales bacterium
GGCGAGCGCAGCGAGCCGTTCGTCGCCCGCCGCTCGCGCCAGGCGGACGGCCTCTTCAGCGGCCTCCAGCGCGCGCCGAAACTCCCGCTGATCGCGCAGGCTGATGCCCATGTTGTGATGGGTTTCGGCCACCCCGCGGGCGAGCCCGACCTGCTGGTAGGCCACGATGGCCAGGCGGTAACGGCCGAGGGCCGCTTCCGGATCGCCGCGGATGTTGGCGAGGATGCCGAGGTTGTTGAGACAACGCGCTTCGGTGGCGTGATCGCCGAGCAGCCGCGCCAGCGCGACGCCGTCGCTGAAATGCCGCTCGGCTTCGTCCACGGCGCCGCGCGCCAAGGCGATGGCACCGTGGAAATTGCGCGCGCGCAGCTCGGCATACTGTTCACCGCGGGCGCGCGCCAGCTTCAGGGCAATGTCGGCCCAGCGGGCGGCCGCCACGACGTCGCCGAGCCGCCCTTCCGCCTCGGACGCGTGCAGGGCGAGCCGGGTCCGCGCCTCGACCACGGCCGCGGGCAGTCCCCGCAGCCGGTCGCGGACATCCCCGTACCGCCCCGCGGCGGCGAGCTCATCCAGCTGCTCGAGCAATCCGGCGTCGCTCATTACCACGCCACGGCGTATTCCGAGAATGACAGGATGTTAGCGTCGAGCTCATCGAGCTGTTCGAACTTCACCGCACCCATCTTGAACCAGAGCGCGCCCGATCCTTCGCGACGCCACAGATCGAGGAGCTGTTCTATGGCGGCGTCCTCGGCATCCTCGTCGCCGTCTTCGTCGAAATCGTGCTCGCCCTGGTAGTAGTGGATCTTCAGCCGGGCGGGATGATCGGGGCTGAATTGCAGTCCGGCCGGCGCGAATTCGAACAGAAAGCGATCCGGATCGAGGACCGTGATCGTGATCTCGATCGAATCCCCAACCTGAAAGGCGCTGCCGTCCGGCTTGCGCAGCAGCCCGTCGCCGGGGACCTCGAAGCGGAGGAACTCGTCTCCCGTATCCGCCGGCGTGGCCCCCTGATAATGGATGCGGACCTCGCGGCCATCCTCGACTTTCGCCCAGAGGGTGACCTGGGTGGCGAGCAGCGGCGGCGCGAGCGTGTCCTGTCGCACGATCCGCAATTCGGCATCGGGACGTCCGACCACGCCCGGCCCGGTGTTGTCCCCGCAACCAAGCAGCAGAAGGGTGAGCGCAGCCGCTACGAAACGACGCATGATCATGCTCCCGGGTAGAAGGGTCCGCCGGTCCACGCTGCACGCGGCGGACCACGAAAACCTGTTGTCAACAAGAGTGTTACGGCGTCCCCCCTGGTCCGCCGCAGCACAACTGACTCACTGCGGGTCACCTTCGTCCGGCTCGCCGCCGAGCAGCCGATGGAGCCGCGAGCGGGAAATTCCCAGCCGGCGCGCCGCCTCCGAGCGGTTCCCCGCGGTCGCGTCGAGCATCGCCCGCGCGGCAGCGCGGATGATGTCGTCGAGTCGCGCGGGAAACGGAATGACCTGCGACGCGCTCGGGGCCGAGGCTCGATGCAGCTCACCCAGCATGAGCGTGCCGGGGGGGGAGAGCAGCAGGGCGCGCTCCAGAGCGTTGCGCAGCTCCCGCACGTTGCCGGGCCAGGAATGGGCCAGCAGCGCTCGGCGCGATTCCGCGGAGAGGGGGGGCCGGGGGACGGCGTACTGGGCGGCCAGCCGATCGAGGAACGCCTCGGCCAGACGCACGACGTCGTCGTCGCGCGCGCGCAGCGGCGGCAGGTGGAGACTCACGACATCGAGCCGGTAATACAGATCCTGCCGGAAACGGCCGGTCCGGACGGCGTCCGCGAGATCGGCGTTGGTGGCCGCGATGATGCGCACGTCGAACTGTCGCGCCGTGGTGGCGCCGAGCCGCCGCGTGGTTTTCTGCTCCAGCGCGCGCAACACCTTGGATTGCAGGTCGGGCGCGAGAGAGTCCACTTCGTCGAGCAGCAGCGTGCCGCCTGCGGCGGCTTCGAACAGCCCCGGCTTGGCGGTCTTGGCGTCGGTGAACGCGCCGCGCTCGTGGCCGAACAGCTCGCTTTCGAGCAGTTGTGCCGGCATCGCCGCGCAGTTCAGCTCGATGAACGGCGCGTCGGCGCGCGGGCCGCCGTAATGCAGCGCCCGCGCCAACAGCTCCTTCCCCGTTCCGGTTTCTCCCGTGATGAGGACGGTTGCATCGGCGTGCTGGATGAGTCGAGCGGCGCGCTCCAGCGTGGCGCGGAGGGCTGAGCTATCGCCTACGATTTCCCGGAACGCATGCGCTTGGGCTTCGAGCGCCGCGAACTCCGTGCGGCCAATCGCGGCCCGCCGCTGTTCCACGGCAGCGGCCACGGCATCCCGCAGTGCGTCGCGATCCTCTGGCAGTGCGAAGTAGTCGGTGGCGCCGGCCGCCACGGCGTGCGCCGCGACCCGATGCGACGCGACCGCGCCCACGGCGAGCACCGGCGTTCCGCGGGGAAGCGCGAGCTCGGCGATGACCGCGGGGAGATCGAGCTCCCGGCCGCCCGCCGCCAGGAGGATGGCGGCGGCGCCCGTGGGGAGCGGCTCGCCACTGCCGAGCCGCCAATCGCTCAGCGTGATCTTGAGCTGTTGCGCCAGCGCGGGCCAGAATTCGGCGAACGAATCGGTCAACGCCACGACGAGGAGCACGGTCACACGAAAGACCCTATCCGGGAAATGCTGAAAAGTTCATGAAGAAAGCACGAACGGGTAGGAGGAGGGGCAGTGAGGCGGCTGGGGATCGAACCCAGGACCTACGGATTAAAAGTCCGTTGCTCTACCAACTGAGCTACCGCCTCGGTGCGCGGAAAGATAATGACAACAGGACGGTAAGGGCTGTGCCCCTACCGTCCTCCTCCATCCCCTCCGGTCGCTCCTAGAAAACCCAGTGCAGTCCGATCTGGGCCTGCTGGGGATCGCCGAGCCCGCTGCGGATCGTGCCGTCGAAGTTGAAGAGCAGGCTCGTCGAGGCGGGGTCACGGAAGTTTTCGTTCCCCAGCACGTTGAACACCTGCACGATCGCCTCGAGGCGCCCCTGCCGGCCGAGGTTGAAGGGGACCGTCAGCCCGAGGTCCCAGGAGAAGTAGCCGTTGTCCTTCCGCAGCGTGTTGCGGGGCAGAATCGAGCCGTTGGGGCAAATGCGCTCCGCCGGGCTGGCCGCGCGCTGCCCGCTCCCCTCGTTGTTGCTGCCGCAGCGCTCGGAGACGGGCTGGGCCGAGTACACGCTCACCCGGCTGTTGAGGAACACACCCGAACCGACGTGTGCCAGCATCCAGCCGTTGATCCGGTGGCGCTGGTCGCGATCGCTCCAGTTGTATTCGGCGTGCAGCGAATCGGCGCGCGCGTACCGGAAACTGAACGGATCGCGCTCGTTGTCGTCATCGGACTTGTCGAACGACAGCGTGTAATTGAGCTGGAATTGGAAGTTGGGATCGAGCACGCGCTTGACCCCCACGGTGATGCCGTTGTAACGCGACTTGGCCGTGGATTCGACGGTAGTCAGCGTGAAGATGCCGTTCGTCGTGCCGCCGACATAGTCGTCGAGTCCCGCGCCCCACGGGCTGCCGAACACCGCGTCGTTGCGATTGATGAACCGCGTCACGTTGTCGGTGCGCGCGTGCGTAAAGCTGATCAGTCCGGCGAGATCGCCCGCGAGCTGCCACTCGTAGCCGAGGCTCAGGTTGAGCGTGCGCGGGTTGCGGAAGTCCTTGTCGAACACGAAGACGTCCGGAAAGAAGACGTCGGTGGGCGCCACGTTGTCGGGCAGCTGGGTGCCGAACGCCGGCACGCCGCCGGTGAAGTTGGCCCGGAAATAGGTCATGCCCACGGAGCCGTTGGTGCTGCGGCTCGAGGCCAGGTTGAGTCCCGGGATGCGGGCGTAGTAGAGTCCCGCGCTGCCGCGCAGCACGCGGCGGCCGTCGCCGTCGGGATCGAAGGCGAACCCGAAGCGCGGCTGGAACATCTGCTTGTCCGACGGGATCGTGCCGTCGGAGGGGAAGGTGTACGTCCCGGTCCCGTTCGTCACCGTCTGACCGATGAAGGCGGCGTAGTAGACCTGGGACGGCGCCGTGATCGGGTCGGCCTGGATCTGCGCTTCCCAGCGCAGCCCGTAGTTGAACGTCCACTTGGGACTGGGCTTCCACGTGTCCTGGATGTAGAGCGCGTATTCGGTTTGCGGGATGTCCTGGGTTCCCGCCTCGCGCACCGACCGGCCGATGCCCGCCTGCTGCAGATACAGCAAGACGCCGCCGCTCTGATTGGGATCGGCGGCAAAGGCGAGGAAATCGTCGACCGACGCGAAGATGTACCGGGAGTTCGCGAACCCGACGAACGTCTGGATCGAATGCACCCGGTTGTACTCGAAACCCATCTTGAAGAAATGATCGCCCCGCGCAAACGAAATGTTGTCGAGCAGCTGGACCCGCGTATCGTAATACTCGACCGGAATGAAGAACGGCATCCCGAATCGATAGCCGCCGGCGAAATCCATGGCGACGTCGGGGAAGGGGCGCGCCGCCGGCGGATCCGAGGGATTGGTGCCGAGCAGCGTCGAGCGCGGGCCCTCATAGGGCCGCGGCCGGTCTTCGCGCGAATACTGGAACCGGAACTCGTTCGAGAGATTCGCGCTGAGATAGGAGATGAGACTCCCGTTGATCGCGTTGGAGAAGTCCCGCTCCAGCGCGTTGGCGCTGCGCGCCCAGCTATCGACGTCAAACGTGCCGTTCGCCTGCTCCGACCAGGCGTAGTTGTACTTGAGGGAAAGGTTGTGCCGGTCCGACAGCCGCAGATCGAGCTTGGCCATCAGCGCGCGCGCGTCGTTGGTGCGGGCGATCGGCCCGTAGTCGTCGGCCAGCGCGCCCCCGTACGCCATGTCCATCCACGCGCGCAACGCGGGATCGATCCGGCTGGCATCCGTCTGTTTGGTCTCGTCGAAGATCTGCTGATCGTAGGCGACGAAGAAGAACGCCCGGTCGCGCCGAATCGGACCGCCGAGCGTGAAGCCGAACTGATGCTGGCTGAAGTCGGGGGGATCGAGGATGATGCCGCCGTGCCGCGGCTGGCCCGACAGCGCGCCGTCCTTGCCGTAATAGTGCGCCGAGCCGTGGAATTCGTTCGTGCCCGACTTCGTGATGACGTTCACGAACCCGCCCGACGAGCGCCCGAACTCGGCATTGGCGCCGCCCGCCACGACCACGATTTCCTGCACCGCGTCGAGGTTGAACGTGAAGGGGGGACGCTGGCCGCCGCGGTGCTCGCCGAAGAAGGGATTGTTGAAATCGGCGCCGTCCACCGACACGTTGTTGTGAATCCCCTTCTGTCCCCCGATCGACAGCTCGTCGCCGTCCGGCCCCTGGACGATCGCGACGTTCGGCGTGAGCAACGTGAGGTTCAGATAGTTGCGGCCGTTGTTCGGCAGGCCGCTCACGGCTTCGGTCGGGAGCCGGGTCGCACTTTCGATCCTCGTGGCGTCCACGATCTGCTCGGTCGCCTCGATCGTGACCGCCTGCAGCTCCACCGCCGTCAGCGTCAGCGCCAGATCGACCGTCTCGCCGACGCGGAGCGGAATGCCGGTCCGCCGAACCTCGTTGAGGCCCACGGAGCGCGCAGTGACGTCATAGATGCCGAGCGGCAGGAGCGACGCCGTGAAGACGCCCCGCGCGTTGGTCGTCAGCTGCCGTTGAAAGCCCGTCTGCGTTTCCCGCAGCAGCACCGTGGCATTGGGGACCGGCGCGCCCGCGGGATCCGACACGACGCCGCGGATCACGCCGGTGGTGGCCTGCGATTGGGCGGCAGCGACGGCCGGCAGGACGAGGGCCAGAACCAGCGACCCGAGCAACAACGCGCGCACCATGCGCAGCCTCCGACTGGAGTGAGGACTCTAGGGACCGGTTAGCGTATCACCCCCTCGGGGCCTCCGCAAGGACGGCCGCGCCGGTGCTACTTTCCGGGCGCATGCAGAATCCCGACATCGCACGCCAGCTCGACGACGTCGCCGACCTGCTGGAGATCTCCGCGGCCAATCCGTTTCGCGTCCGGGCCTACCGCAACGCCGCCCGCACGGTCCGCGACCAGCCCGACTCGATCTCCGACCTCGTTCGCGGCGGCGATTTCGATCTCACCCAGCTGGCGGGCGTGGGCAAAGGCATTGCGGCCGAGATTCACGCCCTGATCACCACCGGCAAACTGCCGCAGCGCCAGCAGCTCGTCGCCGAGGTGCCGCCCGGCCTGCTCGAGCTGCTGCGCCTCCCCGGGCTCGGCCCCAGGCGGGTGAAGCTGCTGCACGACATGCTGGGCGTACGCACCATCGGCGACCTCGCGCGGGTCACGAAGGCCGGGAAGGTCGCGGCCCTTCCCCGCTTCGGCGCCAAGATCATCGAGAAGATTCAGGCCGGCATCGGGCAAGCGGGAAAGGCCGAGCGGCGCCTGCGGCTGCATGAGGCCGAGCAGTACGCCGCCGCGCTGGTCGAATACCTGAAGGCGGGCGGCGGGATCGACGCGATCGCCGCCGCTGGGAGTTTCCGAAGGCGGCGTGAAACCATCGGCGACCTCGACCTCGTCGTCACCGGTCCCGAGCCGGCGCACATCCTCGAGCGCTTCGCGCACTTCCCCGACGTCACGCACGTTGCGTCGCAGGGACCGACCCGCGCCACCGTCCGGCTGTCGGGCGGCCTGCAGGTCGATTTGCGCGCCGTCGAGCCGGGTGCGTATGGCGCCGCGCTGCAGTACTTCACCGGCTCCCAGGCCCACAACATCGAGCTGCGGAAGATCGCGCTCGCCAAGGGACTGAAGCTGAACGAGTACGGCGTCTTCCGCGGCGCCACGCAGATCGCGGGACGGACCGAAGCGGACGTGTACGCGGCGCTCGGCCTGGACTGGGTGCCGCCGGAGCTGCGCGAGGCGCGCGGCGAGATCGCGCTCGCCCAACGGCACGCGCTGCCCCGGCTCGTGACGCTCGAGGACATGCGCGGCGATCTGCAGATGCATACCGACGCGAGCGACGGCAAGGACACCCTGGCCGAGATGGTCGCCGCCGCGCAGTCGCTGGGATACGCCTATATCGCCATCACCGAGCACTCGCCCCGCGTGTCGATGGCGGGCCTCGACGCCCGGGAGCTGCGCGCGCAATGGCGGGCGATCAACCGCCTCAACAAGGGCCTGCGCAACCTTCGCGTCCTGAAAAGCGTGGAATGCGACATCCTGGAAACCGGCCGGATGGATCTGTCCGACGACGTGCTGCGGGAGGCCGACTACGTCGTCGCCACCATTCATTACGGACAGAAGCAGCCGGAGCGCCAGATCACCGACCGCCTGCTCGGCGCCATCGCGCACCCCTGGGTGGACGCCATCGGCCATCCGACGGGACGGATCGTGAACGGCCGGCCGCCTTACGCGCTCGATTTCGACGCGGTCGCCCGTGCGGCGGCCGCCGCCGGCTGCCTCCTCGAGATCAACGGCAGCGAGCGGCTCGATCTGTCCGACACGCTGGCGGCGGCGGCGAAGGCGCAGGGGGTGCGGTTCGTGCTGTCGACCGATGCGCACAACACCCGCGAGCTCGGCTTCATGCGATTTGCGATCGCGATGGCGCGCCGCGCCGGCCTCACGCCGGGCGATATCGCCAACACGGGGCCGCTGCGGGATTTCCTGAAGTCGCTAAAGCGCGCCCGCCACGGCGGCCGCTAGCAGATCGAGCTGGGCGACGGGAGCGAAGCTGTAGCGGTGATGGCGGGTGGGGCCGAGGCGCTGCAGCGCCTCGAGGTGCGCGGGCGTCGCGTAGCCCTTGTTGGTTTCCCAGCAGTAGCCGGGATGCCGCGCGGCGAGCCGGTCCATGAGCAAGTCGCGAATCGTTTTGGCGATCACCGACGCCGCGGCGATCGAATGGCAGCGCGCGTCGCCGTCGATGATCGCTTCGTGCGCGCAGCCCAGCTCGGGACACGGCAGGCCGTCGATGAGCACGTAGGCGGGGACGAAGCCGAGCCGGCGGAGCGCGCGCTCCATCGCCAGGATCGACGCGCGGCGGATGTTCAGGCGGTCGATCTCGCGCACACTGGCCGCGCCGACGGCGATGGCCTGCGCGCGCTCGCGGATCTTCTGCGCGTACTTCGCCCGTTGCAGCGCGGTGAGCATCTTGGAGTCATCGAGCCCGCGAATCGGCCTCACGCCTACCGGAAAGACGACGGCCGCGGCAACCACCGGACCCGCCAGTGGACCGCGGCCGACTTCATCGATGCCGGCGACGCTGCTCCGCCCTTCGCACCACAACGCCGCCTCGCGTGTCAGCGACGGGCGGCGGTGCCTCACGCCGGCGACTGCTCCTGTTCGACCGCGGCCTCGGGCGCCATGCCGCGCTTTTCGCGGATGCGGGCGGCCTTGCCGGCCAGCCGGCGCAGGAAGTACAGCTTGGCGCGGCGCACGCGCCCTTTGCGCATCAGGCCGATCTCGGCGATGGACGGCGCGTGCAGCGGAAAGATCCGTTCCACGCCGACGCCCGCCGAAATCTTGCGCACCGTGAAGGTCTCGTTGATGCCGCCCCCGCGCCGGGCGATGCACACGCCCTCGAACGCCTGGAGCCGCTCCTTTTCCCCTTCGCGCACCCGCACCATCACGCGCACCGTGTCGCCGGGGACAAAGGCGGGAATGTCGGCCTTCAGTCCCTCGCGCTCGATTGCTCTCAGCTTTTCCATGCTATTCCCCATGTTCCGACCAGAGATCCGGTCTGCGCTCGCGTGTCAGGCGCCGTGCCTCGGCCGCCCGCCATGCCGCAATGCGCTCGTGATCGCCACCCAACAATACGTCCGGGACGTCGAGGCCGCGATAGCTGGGTGGCCGCGTGTAGCTCGGCGGCGCGAGCAACCCCTCGTAGTGCGAGTCGCTCGAGGCCGACTCGTGATCGCCCAGCGCTCCCGGCAGGAGCCGCACGACCGCGTCCACCACACACAGCGCGGCGGGCTCGCCCCCCGTGAGGACGAAGTCGCCGATCGACAGCTCCTCGGCGTGCAGCCCGTCCGCCACCCGTTGATCCACATCCTTGTAATGCCCGCACAACAGCGTCAGCGTGGTCCCGACCGTGTAGCGCACCGCGGTGTCGTGCGTGAACGGCCGGCCGCGGGCCGACAGCAGCACGATCGGCGGCGGCGCGCCGAGGTCCTCGACCGCCTCGAAGAACGGCTCGGGTTTGAGCACCATCCCGGCGCCGCCCCCGTAGGGCGCGTCGTCCACCGTGTGATGCCGGTCGTGCGTGTAGTCCCGCAGCTGCACGACGCGGTAGCGCACCAACCCCGCCGCCTGCGCCCGGCCCAGAATGCTGCCGCCGAGCGGGGCCGCGAACCATTCCGGAAACAGCGTGACGATGTTGACGGTGAGCATCGCCTACTCGTCCACGGCCACGAGCTGATCCCGCCACACCTCGACGGCCGCTCGCGACGTGATGCCTTCGAAGCCCAGCAGCCATTCCCGGTGATAGACGCGGCGCCGCGCGATCACCAGCGGCCCCGCGAGCACCGCGCGATTCTCGTCCAGCACGTAGACCTGCGCCTTGGGGCCGAAGATGGCGCCCGGGTTCGCGACGAGGGGAATGACCGCCACTTCCCCCTGTTGGCCGTGCGGCTTGCGCAGCCGCCCGACTACGCGGTGCGTTTGCCCAGAACGCCAGCCTTCTTGAGCAGCGAGCGCACCGTGTCGGTGGGCGTCGCCCCCTTGGCCAGCCAGGCCAGCGCCTGCTCGGCGTTCACGACAATGACCGCCGGATTGGCGCGGGGATTGTAGTTGCCGATCGTCGCCACGAACCGACCGTCCCGTGGTGACTTGGAGTCGGCGATGACGATCCGAAAATGCGACTGCCCTTTCCGTCCCACCCGACGCAGCCGAATACGAGTTGCCATACGTTGCTAAATCCTCTTGATGAGCTTGCGCATCTGCTGGAACTGTTCCAGCAACCGATTCACGTCCTGGACCGTCCGCCCCGCCCCCTTCGCGATCCGCAGCTTGCGCGACCCGCTGAGGATCGCGGGGTCGGCCCGCTCCGCCGGCGTCATCGACAGCACGATCGCTTCCACGTGCTTGAGCCGCTTCCCGTCCACCGCCGCACCCTGCAAGGCCTTCGCCTTGATGCCCGGCAGCAGGCCCAGCACCTGCTTGAGCGGCCCCATCGCCTGCATCTGCTTCAGCGCGACGAGGAAATCTTGCAGATCCATGCCCCGCTTGGAGCGCGCCTTCTGCTCCAACTTCTTCGCGGCGACCGGGTCGATCGTCGACGCCGCTTTCTCCACCAGCGCCACCACGTCGCCCTGCCCCAAAATCCGCCCCGCCATGCGCGCGGGATCGAACGGCTCGAGGGCTTCGGGCTTCTCACCGACGCCGATGTACTTGATCGGCACGCCGGTGACGCCGTGAATGGACAGCGCGGCACCGCCCCGCGTATCCCCATCGAGCTTCGTCAGAATCACGCCCGTCAGGCCGACACCGTCGTGAAATCCGCGCGCGATGTTCACCGCGTCCTGTCCCGTCATGCCGTCGGCGACCAGCAGCACTTCGCGCGGCGGCACCGCGGCTTGGAGCGCGCGGAGCTCGTCCATCATCTCGGCGTCGATCTGCAGGCGGCCGGCGGTGTCGACGATCACCGTCCGTGCCCGCGCGGACTCCGCCTGCTTCAGCGCGTCGCGCACCAGCGCGACCACGTTTCCCGTTCCCCGTTTCCCGAAAACCGGGACCCCCACCTGCTCCCCGAGCTGCTGTAACTGCTCGGCCGCGGCGGGGCGGTAGACGTCCGCCGCAACGAGGCACGGCGCTTTCTGCTCGAGCTTGAGCCGGCGCGCCAGCTTGGCGGCCGTCGTCGTCTTCCCCGACCCCTGCAGGCCGACCAGAAAAACCACCGTCGGACCGACCGAGGCGAACTCCAACCCCGCCTTGGTGCCGCCCAGCAGCGCCGTCATCTCGTCGTGGACGAGCTTCACCACCTGCTGGCCGGGGCTGACGGTGTTGACCTGGAGCGCGCCGATGGCCCGCTCGCGCACCCGTTCGACGAATCCCCGCGTGACCTCGAAGCTGACGTCTGCCTCGAGCAGATGCCGGCGGATCTCCCGGAGCGCGTCGGTGACGTCGCTTTCCGACAGCACGCCCCGGCCGGTAATGCGGTTTAGTACGCCGGACAGCTGTTCGGAAAGGGCCGTAAACATAAGCGTTCCAAAATAGTTAGCGAGTTGCCGTAATCACAGGGGGGGGTGTTATTTCGACGGTCATGGACCCCTCCGTGTGGCTGCAAGGGCTCGTAACGGTCGGCGTCGGAGCGATTTCCGGAGGCATCACCAACGCCGTCGCCGTCTGGATGCTGTTTCATCCGTACGAGCGCCGCGGCATCGGCCCGCTCGCGATCCAGGGCGCCATTCCCAAGAGCAAAGGCCGGCTGGCCAAGAGCATCGGCAAGACCGTCGGCCAGCGGCTGCTCACCGAGGACGACCTCGCCCGCCAGCTGGGGGCGCCCGGCCTGCGCGAGGCCTTCGACCGGGCCATCACCGCCTTTCTCGACCGCGCGTTGCAGACGCCGCGCGGGGCCCTGCGCGACGAGCTCCCCCCCGCCCTCCTCGCCGAGCTCGAAGCCTCGCTCGAACCGATGGCTGAGTCGCTGGCCGAGCGCCTCGCCGCGTTCGTCGCCGGACCCGGCTTCGACGAAGCGGCGGAGAAATACGTGCAGCTGGAGCGGTGGGTGGGTGAAGGGGTGGCGCGGCCGGAGCTGGAGCAGGCGGTGCGCCGGTTTCTCGCGACGCACCGCGCCGCGCTGCTGCGCGATGAAACGCCGCTGCTCGATCGTCTGCCCGCCGGCCTGATCGCCGCGCTGCAGCAGGCGATCGCGGACTACCTGCCGATCGCGGTCGAGCGTCTGGGCGCGATGCTGGCCGACCCTGACGCGCGCGAGCGCATTCGCGGCGGCCTGAAGCGCTTCCTCGATCGCGCGATCAAGAACCTCATGGTGCACGAGCGGGTGATGGCGAAGCTCGTGATCACGGAGAAGCGGCTCGATCGCGTGCTCGACGGCCTCGAAGAAGGGGGACTCTCCGACCTCGCCGAAGTGCTCGAGACGCCCGACTTCCGGGCGCAGGTCGCCCGCGCCGTGAACGATGCGGTCGTGCGGTTTCTGCGCGCACCGCTCGCGGACCGGCTCTGGGCGCTCGGGCCCGAGCGGCTCGACGGACTGGAGCGCACCGCCGCCGAGTACATCCTCAGCGCGCTGCGCGCGCCCGAGACGCGCGCGTGGGCGGTCGCGCGCGCGCGCGACGCCATGGTGCTCGGCCGCGAGATGCTCACGGGCGAAACGGGCCAGGAGCGCGTCGCGGCGGCGGCCCAACGCGCCGTGCGCGCGTTGCTCGAGCGGCCCATCGGCCGGCCGGCGGACCTCCTGCCGCCCGACGCCGAACAGCGACTGCGCCGCGCGCTGAGCGAGCCGTTATGGGGCTGGATGCAGCGCCAGGTGCCGATCGTAGTGTCGCAGCTGTCGATTCAGGATGTCGTCGAGCAGAAGGTGCTGGGCTTCTCGGTGCAGCGCATGGAGGAGATCATTCGCGGCGTGACGCAGCGCGAGCTGCGGCTGATCGTGCAGCTGGGCTATGTGTTGGGGGCGGTCGTCGGTCTCATGGCGTGGGGCCTGAATCTGCTGTTCAACTGACTACTCCAGGATGCGCACCGTCACCGGCCGGCTCCACCCGCTCCACCCGGCCGGCGCATCCGTCAGACGCACCGCCGCCCGGCCGCCGATCACCAGCCGCTCGACTTTCCACCGCCGCGCCGCCGGCCCGCCGGCCCGAAACCGGGCCCACGCCCGCTCCAGTCCCCGGTGGAACCGATCCGCCGTGGCCGCGTCGTCCCAGATACTGACCCACACCAGCGCGTCCCCCGCCGTTCCCCGAAGCGCACGATAGCGATCGCCATCCCATCCGGTAGCGAGGAGCGCGGCTTCGGATTCATCACCCAGGTGCTGCTGCAACAGCAACCGCGTCTCGAACTCACCAAGGCCGTCTTCCCACAGCACCGAATCAGCGCCGGCGTCGTCGAAGACGAGTTCCGTCGGCACGTCGGCGGCGCCGTAGCGCTCCGGATGCAGAATCTGCTCCGTAGACACGGGCATGCGCTCCAGGATCGAGCGATCGGGATAGGTACGCTTGAACCACACGAGGAACTCGGCGCCCCCGAGGTAGGGGAAGATGAGACCCTCGCGCAGCCACAGCGGGGCCTTCGCGAACTCCGCCATCTGATCCTGCTGCCGGGCCATGACCGCGCGCTGCCGCCAGAACCAGCCGGCGGGAAGCGTTTCCGGTTTTTGCTCGGGCATGAGGACCGGGATCTGCGAGACCGTGGCCTGGCCTTCGAGCACCGCCTGCGCGGCGGTGCGGCGATCGTTGCGCCGCTGCTGGAGCATGATCGAATCGAGCCGCACATACTGATCCTGCAGCGCATGCACCAGCTCGTGTGAGACGACGATGCGCATCTGGAACGGCTCGATGTCGGCCGGAACGTAGAGCGCGTTGGAGTCGGGGTCGTAGTACCCGGCGATCTGCTCGGTGAGCAGATCGATCATCGTGGTGCGGAGATCGAGCGTCTCGGGCACGAGGCCAAACAGTCGCAGCGCGACTTGCAGCCCCGCGATCTCGCTCGCCGGGAGGTCCTGATCGAACTTGTGGATCACGTAGTCGCGGACCTGCTCGCGCGAGCGCCGCAGGACGACGGGATCGCGCTTGAACGGCAGGCCGGTGGCCCGCGCGACGAGCGGCTGCATCCGTTGCACCATCTCCCGCAGGTCGGCCTCGTTCTGGACCGCCTCGGCGCGCTCGCGACACGCGCCCGTCACGCCGAGGGCGACGGCGACGGCCAGGCCGGCGGTCAGCCGGCCCACTCGATGCCTTTCCCCACCGCCACGCCCACGACGCGCGCGACGTCCTTGCCCGTGACGACAATCCCCTGGCGCTCGAGCTCCGCGCGCAGCAGCCGATCGAGCTCGGCGCGCTGCTCTTCGAGAGGCGGCCGGACGGTCTGACGGTCTGACGGCCTTTCCTCGGACTCGGCCGCCTTGGCCGTCGGACCGTCCGGCCGCCCGCCGAGGAGACCCTGCAATTCTTCCCCCAGCTGCTGCAGCACCGTCGCGAGATCGGCGATGGGCTCCTCGGCGGGGGGCTCTTCGGTCAGCCCGCGGCGGATCTGGGCCTCGACGCGGCGGCGCTCGCGAATCAGGCGATCGAGCTCGGCGGAGACCTGGGCCGTGGCCTGCGCGTGGGCGCACGCCTCATCCAGGACGTCGATCGCCTTGTCGGGGCGCGCGCGCTCGGGGACGAACCGGTCGGTCAGGACGATCGCGGCCTTCAGGGCGTCGTCCGCGATCGCGACCGCGTGATGGCGCTCGAGCCGCGGGCGGCGCGCGACCAGCACTTCCCACGCTTGAATCGCGTCCAGCTCGTCGATGGTGACCGGCTGGAAGCGGCGCTCCAGGGCGGGGTCGGAGCGGATCCACTTGTCGTACTCTTCGCCCGTGGTGGCGCCGACGACGCGGACGTCGCCGCGGACCAGCGCGGGCTTGAGCATGTTCGCGGCGTCCATGGCCGCGCCCATCGCGGTCCCCTGCCCGATGAGGTTGTGCAGCTCATCCACGAACAGAATGAGATTGGGATCCGCGCCGAGGGCGCGCATCAGCTGCCGGATGCGCTCCTCGTACTGCCCGCGGAACGACGTGCCCGCGAGCAACGCGACGTGGTCGAGCTGCAGCACGCGGGCATCCTTCAACGCGGGCGGGACGGTCCCCGCGGCAATGCGCTGGGCCAGTCCCTCGACGACCGCCGTCTTGCCCACGCCGGCGCGGCCGACGAGGGCGGGATTGTTCTTGCCCTGGCGCAGCAGAATATCGATGACGCGGGAGATTTCTGCGTCGCGGCAGCGGACGGGCTCGAGATCCTGACGGCGGGCGAGCGCGGTGAGATCGATACCCACGCGTGCCAGCACGTCACCGGAATCGAACAGCCCCTCGAACGGATTCGCCACTCAGCCTTCTCCACCCAGGAAATGGGCGTACCACGCGATGATGGCGTCGCCGAACACGAAGGTCACCGCGGCGCCCACAGCGAGGAATACCCCGAACGGCACGAGACGCTTCTTCTTGAGCGATAGGGGGATGAAGATCAGCGACCCGAGGGCGGCCCCGGCGAAGACGGTGAGCAGCACACCGCGCCAGCCGACGAAGCTGCCGACCATCGCCATCATTTTGATGTCGCCGCCGCCCATCGCTTCTTCTTTGAACACCCATTCGCCGGCGCGCGCCACGACCCAGAGCAGCGCGAACCCCACCGCGGCCCCGAGCAGCGCCTCGAGGAACCCCGGGACGCCGCCTCCCAGCGACAGCAGCATGCCGATGACCAGCCCGCCGAGCGAGAATTCGTCGGGGATGAGGTAGTGCCGCGCATCGGTGATCGCGATCCCCAGCAGGAGCGTCCCGAACAGCGCCGCGCTCGCCGCCTGGAACGTCACGCCGTAGGCGAACAGCAAGGCGCCGAACAGCAGCCCGACCAGCGCTTCGATCAGCGGGTACTGCCGGGAGATCGGCGCGTGACACCAACGGCATTTCCCGCGCAGCCACAGCCAGGAAAAGACGGGAATGTTGTCGCGCCAGGCGATCGGCTGCTTGCAGCTCGGGCACGTCGAGCGTGGCCGCGTGAGCGAGCGGTCGAACGGCAGCCGCAGGATACAGACATTGAGAAAGCTGCCGATGCAGAGGCCGAGGACCACCGCACCGGCGAGCAGTACCGGATCAACGGTCACGCAGGACCTCGTACAGGAGAATGCCGGCGGCCACCGCGACGTTGAGGGACTCGGCGCCGTGGGCCAGCGGAATCGCGACGCGCTGCGCCGCGATGGCATTGAGCTGCGGGCGGATGCCCGCGCCTTCGTTTCCGACAATCACCGCGATCAGCTCCGCTCCACCTTTGTCTCCGGTGGCGTGCAGGGCGCGCGCCAGTGGAACGCCGTCCGATGCCGCGGCCCACAGCGTGAGACCGGCCGCGCGCGCCCAGGCGATGAACGGCGCGTCATCCAGCGCGATGACCGGATGGCGGAACGTCGCCCCCATCGCCGCCCGCAGCGCCTTGGGGTTCATCGGGTCGGCGGTGCCGCGCAGCAGGATCGTCGCGGCCCCGCCGAGGGCGTCCGCCGTGCGGATCAGGGTGCCGACGTTCCCCGGGTCCTGCACGCCGTCCACCACGAGCACGGCGCCCCCCCCCCCCCGCGTCCCGGTGGGAACGTCGGCGACGGTCCAGTGCCGCGGCTCCACGATGGCGAGCACGCCCTGCGGCGTGTCGGTCCCCGCGAGCGCGCTGAACACGCGGCTGCCGACTTCTTCGACCGGGACGGCGTGATTCGCGAGCTCGGTCACCAGCGCCTGGCCGCGGGTGGTGCGCGCCAGCTCCGGGGCGACGAGCGCGCCCTTGAAGGCGAGCCCGGCGGCGAGCGCCTCCTCGATCAGCCGGACGCCTTCGAGGACGGCGAGGCCACGCCGGCCCCGCGCCTTGCGGCGTTGAAGATCCCGGACCGTTGACTGCAGATTACTGGCGATGCAACCCCTCGCGCCGTTCGGTCGTGGCCCTAAGATCGCGCCCCAGGTGGGTTTCGCCAAGCGACGGAGGGGGGGAGTGGGAGGGGGACCGCCCGCATGAACATCGCCCTCACCATCGCCGGATCGGACTCGGGGGGCGGGGCCGGCATTCAGGCCGACCTCAAGACGTTTCATCAGTTCGGCGTCTTTGGCACGAGCGCCATCACCGCCATCACCGCGCAGAACACCGCCGGCGTGTCGGCCTGGGAGGCGGTCAGCACGGCGCTGATCGCGCGCCAGATCGACGCGGTCGCCGCGGATCTGCCGCCCGCCGCGGTGAAGAGCGGGATGCTGGGATCGGCCGCCATCATCGCGGTCGTCGGGGAGGGGATCGCGCGGCATCGGCTCCCGCATTACGTGCTCGACCCCGTGATGGTGGCAACGTCGGGCGACCGGCTGCTCGAGCCGGCCGCGGAATCGGCGATCGCGCGCCACCTGGTGCCGCTCGCGGCGGTCGTGACGCCGAACCTCGACGAGGCGGCGATGCTCGTGGGCCACGAGGTCGCGACGCCCGATCAGATGGAGCGCGCCGGACGCGCGCTGGTGGCGATGGGCGCGCGCGCCGCGTTGATCAAGGGCGGCCATCTCGCCCGCGGAAATACGATCGTCGATGTGCTGGTGACGACGGGCGGCGGCGCGCGGTTCACGCACCCGCGCCTCGTGACTGCGTCGACGCATGGAACCGGGTGCACCCTGTCCGCCGCGCTCGCCGCGGGGTTGGCACTCGGCCGGCCGCTCGAGCGCGCGGTGACCGACGCGCTGGATTTCGTGCACCGCGCGATCGCGGCGGCGCCCGGGTTGGGAACCGCGCAACAACAGGGGGCCGGTCACGGCCCCCTGAACCACTTTGTTCCCGCCCCGCCCCGTCCGCCGACCGACGGGTTATAGGACGGTTACGGGTTCCACCAGTACGTCGCCTTGATCATGAAGATGTTCTCGGCCGGCGCGCGCAGCATCCGGCGCATCGAGGGGCCGAACGCGAAGTCCCCGACGTCGTCGGACGCCGAACGGCTCTGGGTCCAGACGAAATAGAGCGTCGAACCGGACATATACTCCCACCGCAGCACGGCGTTGCCGCGCAATGACTTGAAGTTGAAATCGGGACTGGCGATCGCCGCCGTCGGATCGAACGCATAGCTCCGCGGTCGCGCGAGCTGCTTGAACTCGTCGAACTTCCCCGCCGAGATGAGGGGCTGGGCGTAGACCTGCAGCGACAGAGTCGGGCTGTAGGTCCAATTCAGGCGGATGCCCGCCGACAGCTCCGTCTGGCGCAGCCGCGCGAACACGTACCGCGTCCCGTAGGTCGCGGTGGCGGCCGTGTCGGGAATGGCGTCCACGTACTGGAGCGGATTCAGCACCCTGGAGAAGCTCGGGCCCGCGCTGACCGACACGTTGGGCGCGGGACGGTACTGGACGTCGATCCCGCCCCGCCACTCGTGGTCGTCGGCATTGCGGTAATACGTGCCGGCGTAGCCGCTCAGCGTCCACGCCTTGCGGCCGTCGCTGCCCGCATTGATGCCCAGCTGATAGCCCGGGGGCGTGAGCGTGAGCGGGCCGCCGCGTGTGCGCCGGTTGTTCACGGTCCACGGGTTGTAGGCCAGATCCCAGTTGATCCAGTAGTAGTTGAGGAACTGCACGTACCCGAAGTTGAAGACGCCCGACCAGTTGATGTTGCCGTCCCAGTCGTAGTTGCGGAACAGCGCGCCGCCGGTCTCCGCATAGCGGAACACCTTCCCCGGCTTGGTCCAGGTGCGCCCGCCGCCCGCGTGCATGTTGATCAGCCCGGTGCGCGACAGGAAGCCGAGGTCGTTGAGGTCGAAGCCGGGCGAGATCACGCCCACCGCCGCGTTGGCAAACGTCTTTCCGCGCTGCTTCGCCAGCGTGACGCGCCCCGCCATACCCGTGAGCGCGGTCGCATCCGGATCGACCGAGAGGTGCTCCGCGTCCGGCTGCTGGAAGTAATGGGTGGAGCTCCGCTGCACCGCCAGGATTCGCGCCGTGGTGCCCGAAATGCGCGAGGCGCCGATCCACCCGGTCGTCACCCACGTCTTGCTGCTGTCGAGGAACGTCCAGCCGTCCGCGCCGACCATCACGGAGCTGGCGTTCCGGGTATCGCGGAGCGCCGGCTCGTCGAACACGCGCGTCACCACGGTCGAGAGGAACCCCAGCCCCTGCGCGCCCTGATGGAACTCCTTTTGCGCCCGGTAGACGCCGTAGCCCGCGAGCGGCTCGATCTCCTGCGACCAGCGCGCGCCCAGGCTGTCGACCAGGGTCGCCCGCTCGCGCGCGGTGACGGCGGTCAACCCACCCACGTTCCAGCTGCCGCCCACCTTGCCGGTGAGCTTCACGGCGCCGAGGATGTGCGCGCCGCTCGGTCCGTCGGCAAAGCCCTTGGGCGGCGCCCCGACCGAGAGCGCCCGGCCGATGCGGCGGCTGTAGAAGAAACGCGGCCCGGGCCAGTTGAACCCCCAGAAGTTGCGCTGGCCGCCGAAGCCGAAATCGAAGACCGACGACCCTTCGACGAAGAACGGCCGCTTCTCGCCGAAGACCGTTTCGACGTCGCTCAGGTTCACGACGGCCGGGTCCACCTCGACCTGCCCGAAATCGGGGTTCACGGTCGCGTTGATCGTCAGATTCGATCCGAGGCCGATTTTTACATCCGCCCCCATGCCGGGCGCCAGCTCCGACCCGTCGTTGAACGGATCACCCGCACGATGCGGCGTGAACTCGGCACGCCCCGTCACGTACGGCAGCACCTCGAGGCGGCGCGGCGGCTCGATCCGCGTGATCCCTACGAGGTCGGGGAACCGCGAGACGAAGCCGCTCTGGTTCTTGGGTGTGTACACGAGGTACGCGTACTCGTTCTTGCGCGCGATGTCCCGCTTGAAGTTGATGCCCCACACGTACTCGGTTTGCTTGACGAACCGCAGCTGCGAGTAGGGAATGCGCAGCTCCGCCGTCCACCCCAGCGAATCGCGGCCGACTTTGCCCTCCCACACGCCGTCCCAACTGTTGTCGTCCCACACGTCGTTGTAGAGCGTGCCGTCGAACAGCGTGCCGGCCGCGCTGATGCCGAAGTAGAAGCCGCTCCGCTTGTCGTGATAGGGATCGATGAAGACGGTGAACCGGTCGGAGCTGGTGCCCTGATCGCGCCGCGCGAGGCGGGCGACGATGGAATCGGGATGCGCGTCGTACAGCCGCGCGCCGATGTACAGCGCGGCGTCGTCGTACGCGATGTAGACGACCGTGCTCTCCGTCGCGGCCGCCCCCTCGACCGGATCGCGCTGCAACAAGCCCGACACCCGCTCGGCCGTCCGCCACAGCGGCTCGCGCAGATCGCCGTCCACGGTGAACGGGTGGGCCACCCGCACCGCCCGGACCTGGAGCGGCGCCGTCGCGGGCGAGTCGGCTGGAGCGGCCGCCGGCTGAATCGCGGCCAGAAGCGCAACGAGGGGAAGCGTCGTCGGCATAGTACGCCCGGCTGGTGTTGGATGGTGAACTCCGATCGCGGACGCTGACGGCGGGCGCGCGGTGGTTACCGATCCATATGACAGGGGGTGAAGCGAAAAGGTTGCAACAGGCTTAAACGCGGCGGAGCACCCCGCGAATGACCGTGCCCAGGCTCGTGGCGACCTTCGCGCCGACTGTCAGGACTTCGTCATGAGATAGCCCGGCCCCCGCCGCCGCATTGGTAATCGACGAAAATCCCAGGCACCGAATGCCCCTGGATCGGGCCACGATCACCTCCGGGACCGTCGACATCCCCACGGCATCCCCACCCCACCGTTCCAACATGCGCACTTCCGCCGGCGTCTCGTACGACGGCCCCAGGAGACCCACGTACACTCCCTCTTCGAGCGGGACTCCGGCTTCGCGCGCGGCCGCGCGAGCGTGCGCGCGCAGTGTCGCGTCGTACGGCTCGTGCAGCAGCGGGAAGCGCTGTTCCCCCGCCCGCACCGGCCCGGTCAGCGGATTGCGCCACATGAGATTGATGTGGTCGGCGATCAGCATCAGCGTCCCGGCCTGAAACGTCCGGCGCAGCGCGCCCGCGGCGTTGGTGACGATCAGGATTTCGACGCCCAGGCCCGCGAACACCCGCGTCGGCAGCGCGGCGACCGCGGGGGCATGGCCCTCGTATAGATGAAAGCGCCCGGACTGGGCGATGACCCGAACGCCTTCGAGCGTCCCGGCGACGAGCTCGCCGTTGTGCCCGGCGACGCCCGGCTCGGGAAACCCCGGGATCTCGGCGTAGGGGATGCGCAGGGGGTGGTCGATCTCCTCGGCGAGGAAGCCCAGACCCGATCCCAGCACGATGGCGACCCGAGGCCGGAAAGACCCCAACCGGTTCGCCACGGCCGCGGTGCTTTCCTGCACCACGCTTCCCGCTGCCCCCTTCCCGTTTCCCGGCTTTTTCGTCAGACGAGCATTCCCGCGATCGAGGCGCTCATGAACGCCGCCAGGTTGCCGGCGATCATCGCGCGCAGCCCCAGCCGGGCGACATCGGGGCGGCGCTCGGGCGCGAGCCCGCCGATCCCGCCGATCTGGATCGCGATGGACGAGAGGTTCGCGAACCCCAGCAGGCAGTACGTGGTCATGACCGCGGCCTTGGGGCTGATCACCAGGCCTTCGCTCATTTGCCTGCCGAAATCGGCATACGCCACGAACTCATTCAAGATCGCCTTCACGCCGATGAACGACCCGACGGTGTCGGCGTCCGCGGGCGGCACGCCCATGAGGACCGTGATCGGCCAGAGGGCCTTCCCGAGCAGCCACTGCAGCGTGACTTCCGGATGTCCGAACAGCCCCGCGACCCAGCTGACGCCGAAGTTCAGCAGCGCGACGAGCGCGACGAACGCCATGAGCATGGCGGCGACGTTGATCGCGAGCTGCACGCCGGTGGCGGCGCCTGACGCGGCCGCTTCGATGACGTTGGCCTCGCGTTTCTCCACCACGATGTGCAGCGTGTCCCGCGTCTCGGGAACACCCGTTTCCGGAAGCAGCATCTTGGACAGGAGGAGTCCCGCCGGCGCATTCATCACGCTGGCGGTGAGCAGATGACCCGCGATGTCGGGGAAGTATCCCTTCAGCATGCCGACGTACGCCGCCATGACCCCGCCGGCCACGGTCGCGAAGCCGCCGACCATCACGGTGTTCAGCTCGGAGTTCGTCATTTTCGAGACGAACGGCTTGATCAGGAGCGGCGCCTCGGTCTGCCCCAGGAAGATGTTGCCGGCGGCCGACAGCGTCTCCGCACCCGACGTGCGCAGCGTCTTCTGCATCACCCAGGCGATCCCTTTGACGATCCACTGCATGATGTTCAGGTAGTACAGCACCGTCATCAGCGCCGAGAAGAAGATGATCGTAGGCAGCACGTTGAAGGCGAAGAACGCGCCGGTCAGCGCGAAGCCCTCGGCGCCCCCGCCCAGCGGGACGGTGTTCTGCACCAGGTTGCCGAACACGAACCGGGCGCCCTGCTCCTGAAACGACAGCAGTCCGGTCACCACGTTGTTTGCAAAGCTGAACAGCGCGCGGCCGACGGGCGTCTTGAGGACGAGGGCGCCGAGCGCGATCTGCAACAGCACGCCGGCCCCCACCATCCGCCAGTTGATCCGTTTGCGGTCGTAGGAGATGGCATAGGCGATGGCCAGCATCGTGGCGATGCCGACGAGGCCCATGAGACGCTCGAGGAATGGCGTGTCCAGCGTCGCCCCGCGCGCTTCGGCCAGCCGCTCCGCGGCGGTCTGCAGCAGAAACCAACCGGTCATCGCAACGCCTCCAATTCGCTTTGGACGCGGGACACCAGGGCGACCTTCTCGAACTCCGGCAGGAACGCGCTCTCGCAGGTGTTGAGCACCACCCGGGCCAGCTCGGCCGGCGACAATCCGAGGGCGGTGTGCGCGAGGAAATACTCGTCGGTCAGCGTGATGCCGTCAGTCAGCCGACCGTCGGTGTTGAGGGTGACGACGACGCCCTGCTGGAGATACCGCTTGAATGGATGCTCCGCCACCGACGCCACGGCGTGCGTATGCACGTTACTGGACAGGCACATCTCCAGGGGAATCCGGCGCGCGATCACCTCTTCCAGCAATCCCGGGTCTTCGCCCAGGCGCGTCCCATGCCCGATGCGCTGCGCGCCGACCTCGTGCAGCGCCTGATGAATCGAATGCGGGCCGTCGCCTTCGCCGGCGTGACAGGTGCAGGCCATTCCGTGCGCCGCGGCGTACTCGAACGCGGCGCGATGCTCGGCCGCGGGATGCCCCCGCTCCGCCCCTGCGAGATCGAACCCCAGCACCCCGCTGGCGAGATAGTCGGCCGCGGCATGCGCCAGCTCCAGCGACTCGGCCGGCGGGCGCGTGCGGATCGCGCAGACGATGAGCCCGACCTTGATGCCGGTCTCGGCCGCGCCGCGGCGGATTCCCGCGAGCGGCGCCTCGATCGCCTGTGACAGCGTGAGCGCGGGACGGTGCAGCAACGGCGAGTAGCGCACTTCGACGTAGCGGACGTTCTCGGCGGCGACGTCGAGCACGAATTCGTAGGCCACGCGCTCCAGCGCGGCCGCCGACTGCAGCACCGACAACGTCACGTCGTAGATCTGGAGATACTCTTCGAGATTGCGGGCGTCGCGGACCAGCATGGCCTTCGCCAGAGCCTCGGGCGTATCGGCCGGCAGCCGGATGCCGGCATCACGCCCGAGCTCCAGCATCGTGGCCGGCCGGAGCGCCCCATCGAGATGCACATGCAGCTCCGCCTTGGGCCAGCGCCGCAGCGCGTCGCGGGTCAGGCGAGGCGCCGTCTCGCGGCGGGCGGACACGACTACGCGCAGAACGGCGCCCGCCTCCCCGACTGCGTCGGCGGCATCGAGGGTCCGCCCCATCGCGTCGGTTACATAGGCGTGCGCCTCTTCAAGCAGCCGGGCCAGCGCGCTGTCGGCGACGGCCACCGCGTCGCGTACCGACGCGCCGCGGGGGACGTCGATCGGTTGTTCATTGACGAAAACGCGCATCAACTGCCGGCTCGATGGAACCGGCCGTCCGCCGGCGCCTCCACCGGGGCGCGCAGCACGCCCAGATAGCGGATCAGGGCCTCGATATCGAGGATGTCGAGATCCTGGGCGGGGAGGCCGCGCAGCATCGCGAACCCCGAGCCCCCCGTCGCCATGAAGTCGCTCACGGCGATGGCGTAGATGCGACTATTCTCGACGCCTCGACCATTGTCGAGGCGGGTCCGCGTAATCCGCCGCCCCGCCGGCCGGCGCGGGTCGTACCACACTTCCACCCCCGCGATGTGGCAGTCCACACGGCTCCCCGAGACGCAGTGCTCCAGCGCCGCCAGGATCACCGAGCCGCGCGCCTGCAACCGCTGCAGCCGGTTGTTGAACGGCTGGACCTGATAGACGTCGCCCCACGTGATCGCGCCGGCCGGCAGATCGGCGCGGATGCCGCCGTTGTTCATGATCGCGATATCGGCCTTGCCGACGTTGCGCTGCGCGTCGGCGATCAGCCGGCCGAGGGCGTACTCCTCCCCTTCCCGCTTCAGCGGAAACTTCAGCCGGCCCACCACGCGGCTCGTCACATTGCGAATGGCCTGCTGCTGGCGCGCGAGCGCCGCCACGAGCGCCGGATCGGGGCGCACCTGATCGGCGAACGGCGTCACATGCTGCACGCGGACTTCGCGCTTCCCGGCCACGCGGACGAAATCGACGATCGCGATCGACCGCGCGCTCGACGCCGCTTCGACGATCGGGATGCCGTTGACAACGGTGTTGACCCGGGTGTGCGTGTGCCCCGCAACGATCAGGTCCACGGAGCCGGAATCGAGCTGGCGCGCGACGTCGATGATCTCGCCGCGGCAGGCGAGCGAATCGCAGAACGCCCCTTCGTGCGCCACGACGATGACAAAGTCCGCGGCGTCGCGCGCCATCGGCAGATAGCGGCGGACCGCCTGTGCGCCATTGCCGAAGGCGAGCCCGCGCACGTTGCGGGGCGCGGTATTGGTGGGCGTGGCTTGCAGCGCGAGGCCGATCACCGCGATGCGTGTACCGTCCTTCGTCACCACCGCCCACGGCCGCGCCCACTCCGGCCGCGCCGATCCGATCGAGTCGGTGATGTTCGCGGCGAGGAACGGATACCGCGCCTCGCGCATCCGCTGGCGCAGCGTGTCGATCGACCAGTCGAACTCGTGGTTCCCGATCGCCGCGGCATCGATGCCGAGCGCGTTCAGCGCTTCGATGGTGGCGCGGCCGTAGGTCACGTTGGAGAGCGGCGTCCCCTGCATCTGATCGCCCGCGTCGAGGCGGACGCTGGTGCAGCCGCAGGCGCGGGCGAGGCTGTCGAGCCACGGCTTGAGGGCGGCCGCGCCGCCGACCGGCCGGTTGGCGGACCAGTCCCAGACGCGCGCCTCGAGCTGGCCGTGGAAGTCGGCGATCGCGAGGACACGCAGCACCGTGCTGTCGGCGGCGCGGGTGACCGGTGTCGCAGGAGCGAACGCCGCTCTGGCCGCGGCTCGCGCCTCCGGCGGCACGATGCCCCAGCTCGGCCGCAAATACGCGCGCGCAGCGATCGCGCGCGCCCGCCGGATCTCGTCGGCGAGCAGCGTCCGAATGTCCTCGCCCCGGTCGTAGATCACCGGGGCCCCTGCGAGCATCGAGTAGCCGCCGCCCCCGGCCTGGCGGTAGCTGTTGATCGCCAGCGTGAAGCTGTCGCCCGGCTGCACGATCCGCCCTTCATACGCCAGCCCGCGAATGCGCTGCCCCACCGGACGCGACAGATCGATGTTGTACGCGACGCCGCTGACGACGTCGAAGTTGTAGCCCGGCACGCTGTCGTTGATGATCCGCGATCGGCCGTCGTAGGTGCGGAAGTAGCGGGCGGAATGCTCGAGGAATTGCCGCAGCTGCAAGCCCGAGATGCGCACCGCGCGGAGGGTGTTTTCGTAGGGATAGATCCCGGCGAGATCGCGCAGATGCACTTCGCCCGCCGGCAGACCCCCCCGTGCATCGAACGCCGCGGCCGCCGAGAGCTGCGCGCCGGTTTGGCGCCGCTGGACTTCGTTGATGAAGTCGAGCAGCGGCGTGTCCTGCACGCGCGCATATCGCGCCTCGAAGCCGGCGCCGGCCGTGCCGAGGGGGGTGGCGGCCCAGAGACGCACCGCTTCGTGCGCCGCTTCCAACCGCCGCACGAAGCGTGGCAGTTGGGGCACGGTGGCCAGCGGGATGAGATCGGCGCGGACATCCGTGACGCGCCACCTGCTCCCGGCTCCCTGCTCCCGGCTCATTCGTACGTGCACCACCGACAGACTCTGCGCCCAGTTCTTCGGCTGCACGAAGTGGACACCGTTGATGACGGTGTCGCGGATCTCGCGGTGACTGTGGCCGACGATCACCACGTCGGGTTTGGGAGAGGCGGTCGCGAGCGCCGCCGCGTCGTCTTCCGGTCCGATGCCGGTGGTGTCGTAGCTCGATGGTCCGCTGAGGCCGCTGTGCACGATCGCGATCTTGAGATCGGCGCCCTCGCGCTCCAGTCGCGCGAACGCGGCCGGCGCCGCCTCGGCGATCCGGCGCACGCGCGCCTTTCCGGCGAGATGCGCCCGGTTCCACACCATGACGCCGGGCGTCGTGAAGCCGGTGACGCCGACCCGGACAGGCCCGCGGAGGAGAATCGCCGTGGGCTTGAGGAGCGGCGCTCCGGTCGAGTCATCGACGTTCGCCGCCACGTACTGATAGGTCGCGACGAGTCCCGCGCGCCGTAGCAGCGGCAGCCCGAAGTCGAAGTCGTGATTGCCGGGCGTGGCGACGTCATACTGGAGCGCGTTGAGCGCGTCCACCACGGAGTGCGGCTGGCGTCGATCTTCCCGGGCGAAGAAGGCCGCGAACGGATTGCCCTGCAGCAGGTCGCCCGCGTCGAGCAGCACGATGCGGCCGGGGTAGCGAGCGCGCAGGGTCTCGAGCATCGTCGCGGCGCGGGCGAGGCCGCCGGGCGCCGCGGCGTCCCGGACGTAGTCCCAGCCGAACACGCGGCCGTGCACGTCGGTCGTGGCGATGATGACGATGTGGGCCGTATCGGCGGCGGAAGACGGCGCGGGCGTCTGAACGGCGGCGAGCAGCAACGCGCACACGAGATGCATAGTGCGCACAAAATTGCCAAACGGTCCGCCCCTTCGCTACCTTCCGCCTCGACATGCCGCCGACCTACCGCGTGCTGGTCGTGGACGACGAGCCCGACATCACCGCGCTCGTCGCCTATCATCTGGCCAAAGAGGGGTACCGGGTCTCGACCGCCGCCACCGGGACGGAAGCGCTGCGCGCGGCGCGCGAAGAGCGGCCCGACCTCGTCGTGCTCGATCTCATGTTGCCGGGCCACTCGGGGTACGACGTGCTCGCCGAGCTGCGGCGCCGCGATGAAACGCGCGAGGTCGGGGTGCTGTTGCTGACGGCGCGCAAGGAAGAGGCGGACCGCATCAAGGGGCTCACGCTCGGGGCCGACGACTACCTGGCGAAGCCGTTTTCCCCCCGCGAGCTGGTGCTGCGGGTCGGCGCCGTCCTGCGGCGGCTCGCCGCACCGCCCGTCGCCAGTGGGGGCCGCCTCACCGCGGGACCGTTGATCCTCGACCGCACCGCGCATCGCGTGACGGTCGACGGCGGCGAGATCGACCTCACCGCGACCGAGTTCAATCTGCTGGAGCGGCTGATCGAGCGCCGCGACCGCGTGCAGACCCGCATGCAGCTGCTCGAATCGGTCTGGCAGGCACAACCCGACATCCAGACTCGGACGGTGGACATGCACGTGCAGCGGCTGCGGGCCAAACTCGGCGCCGCCGGTGCATGGATCGAGACGATCCGCGCGGTCGGCTACCGGTTCCGTGAGCCGCCCGCGCCAAAGGCGTCCTCTCACCGCCGCAAGCGCTCATGAGCATGGCGACGCGGCTGTTCGCGAGCGTCAGCCTGCTCGTGGCGGCCGCGGTGATCGGATCGATCATCGCCGCGGATCTCGTCCTGCGGCGTCAGCTCGAGGCCGGGTTCGCGGCCGAGCTGGAGCGGGAGGCGCGGCTCGTGGCCGCCGTCGTGCCGGCCGACTCCGCCGCCTGGCCGGATTTTGCCCGGCACACCGGCAGCCGGCTCGGGCGGCGCGTCACCCTGATCGATGCGAGCGGGCGCGTCCGCGGCGACTCCGAGTTCGACCGCGCGGCGCTCGCGCGCCTCGAAAACCACGGCCGGCGCGCGGAAATCCGCATGGCGCTCGACGGGGGCGTGGGCACCGACGCACGCCTCAGCGCCTCCACCAATGAGCGCCAACTATACGTCGCCGTCCGGATCGACGGTGGGCCGCGTGGCCTCGCCGTCAGTCGCGTCGCGACGTCCCTTGGCGCAGTAAACGCGGCCGTCCATGGCGTGCAGCGCGCCGTCGCCGTCGTGGGGTTGCTCCTCTTGCTTGCGGCGGGACTGCTTGCCTGGATCCTGTCCCGTGCTCTGGCCCGTCCGCTCGTCGCGATCGCGGGCGCGGCACGCGAGATTGCGGCCGGCCGTCCCGCGACGTTCCCCGACGTCCGGGTCCCCGAACTGGCCCACCACGTGGACACGCTCCGCGGCATGCAGCGGGAGCTGGAGACGCGATTCGCGTCGCTCAGCCGCGAGCGGGAGGAGTCCCGCATACTGCTCGAGGCGCTCTCGGACGGCGTCGTCGCCGCGGATGATCGGGGCGCCATCGTCTCCTGCAACGCGTCGGCACGGCGGCTGCTGGGCTACCGTCTTGAGGAGGCGCTGCCGCCGCTGGCGGCACTGTTTCACGATCGCCCGCACCGCGCCCTGATCGCCGAGCTGCTGGCGGGTGAGACCATCGAGGGGCATGAGCTGCAGCTCGGCGAGCGCACGGTGCTCGCGTCGGGACGGCCGCTCGAGGACGGCGGGAGGTTGCTCGTGCTCAACGACGTCACCGACCTGCGCCGGCTCGAGGCGGTGCGCCGCGATTTTGTCGCCAACGTTTCGCACGAGCTGAAGACGCCGCTGACCGCCATCACCGGATACGCGGAAACGTTGGCGGCCGAAGCGGCGCCCGGCACGCAGGCGGCGGGATTCGCCGACACGATCGTCACGCATGCGCGGCGCATGCAGCGCCTCGTGGATGATCTCCTGGATCTGTCCCGCATCGAGTCGGGAAGCTGGCGGCCCGTGACGGAGGAGGTGCCGCTCGAGACGGCCGCGCAGGACGCGTGGCGTCCGATGGCGGACCGGGCGGCCACCGCCGCTGTGCGGTTGGACGTCGCGATCGCCGCCGATGTCCGGACGCTCGAGGCCGACCCCGAGGCGGTGCGCCAGATCCTGACGAATCTCTTCGACAACGCGCTGCGCCACACGCCAGGCGGGGGGACGATCCGGCTCGAGGCCCGCCGGGCGCGGGGTCGAGCCGCAGGCGTCGAGCTGATCGTGGCCGATAGCGGGAGCGGGATCCCCGCCGAGCACCTGCCGCGCATCTTCGAGCGATTCTATCGCGTGGACGCCGGCCGGGCTCGGCACCAGGGTGGCACCGGACTCGGCCTGGCGATCGTCAAGCATCTGGTGGAGGCGCATGGCGGCCGAGTCGTCGCGGAGAGCGCCGTCGGGCGCGGCACGACGATCCGGATACACTTTCCGGACGCCTAGGCACTGGCGGCGCCTGGGTCACGATACCCGCCTTCGTTACGTGGTCGTCACATCGGCGTCACCGGCGGTTGACGGCCCGGCCGCATCCTTGGGCCGTGCGTATCGCGCTCGTGACAGACACCTACACGCCGCAAGTCAACGGCGTGACGACGGTTACGGACCGCATCGTACGCGTGCTGCGCGCCGACGGCCACGCCGTGGCGATCGTGGCGCCTCGCTACCCCGCAGGACCCGACGCCCGGCCTGGGGAGTTGCGCATTGCCTCCGCCCCGTTCCCGCCCTACCCGGAGGTCCGCCTGTCGCTGCCGCGGTTCGGGGCGGTCGCCGCGTTTCTCGACGAGTTTCGTCCTGACCTGATCCACGTGGCGACCGAGGGCCCGATCGGCCTGACCGGTCGGCGCTACGCGGTGCGGCGCCAACTGCCGCTCGTGACATCGTACCACACGAATTTCCCGCAGTACGCCCGGCATTACGGGGCGCGACTGCTGGAGCCGTTGGTGTGGCGCTGGCTCCGCTGGTTTCACGGCCCGGCCCGCCTCACGCAGACCCCCGGGACGGCGGTCGCCGAGGACCTGACGCGGCGTCGCATCGGGCGGCCGCAGGTGTGGGGCCGAGGCGTGGACATCCGCCACTTCGATCCGGCGCGGTGGTCCGCGGGATGGCGCCGCTGGCTCGGCGGCGCAGACGATACGGCCATCGTCCTGCATGTCGGGCGTCTCGCGCCCGAGAAGAACCTCGACGTGCTCGGCGCCGCCTGGACAGCCGCAAAGGCGCGACTCGGACAGCGGGCGACATTCGTCCTGGCGGGCGAGGGGCCAGGCGCCGCGCGACTGCTCACGCGTTTGCCGTGGGTGCGCCACCTCGGCTTCCTCGATCGGGATCGGCTGGCGGACCTCTACGCGAGCGCCGATCTCTGCATGCTACCCTCCGAAACCGAGACGTGCGGCCTGGTGGCGCTCGAGGCGATGGCCTCCGGTCTCGCGGTCATCGCCGCCGATGCCGGCGGATTTCGCGAGAGCATCGTGCATGGCGACAGCGGCTGGCTGGTATCGCCGCGGGATGCCGAAGGCTTCGCGGCAGCGATCATGGCGCTCGTGGCGGCGCCCGCGCGGCGCGCCCAGCTCGGCGCCGCCGCGCGCGTGGCCGCGTTGGAGCGCGACGTCGCGATCGAGGACCTCGCGCTGATCGAGCAATACGAAGCGGCGGCTCTCTGCGCCGCGTGACGATGGTGCTCGCCGACGGGCTGCGGCCCGACGCGGTCACACGCACGCACATGCCGTCGCTCGACGCGCTGGCGCGGGCGTATACGCAGGCGCTGCGCGCGACGACGGTGCGGCCCAGCCGGACGGTTGCCGCTTTGGCGTCACTGGCGACCGGGGTGGCTCCGGCGTCCCACGGCCTCATCGAACCCGGGCTCGGGTTTCTGACGAAGCTCACGCGCCTGCGTCCGCTGGCGCGCGAGCTGAACCGCGCCGGTCTGCCGAGCCGGATCGTCGCCAGCGATCTGTTGTTCAGCGAGCGCGCGGTGGTGCGGGTACTCGCCGCCGCCGCGGGCGTCACCGGGGTGACCTCGGCGGGCCGCCGCGCGCGCGAAGTCGCCGGCGCGGCATTGGCGGTCCACCAGACGGACGGCGTCCTGTTCGTGTACCTCAACGACGCGGATCTCGCGGGGCATCTGCACGGGTGGATGTCGCCGCAGTACCTGGAGGCCGCCGCTGAGCTCGACGCGGCCATCGGGGCGCTCGCGGTACTGGCGGACGACTCGTTGCTGATCGTTCTGGCCGACCACGGTGGCGGCGGCGTGACCTCGCACGATCACGCGGAGCCGCATCTCGTGAACGACCGGATTCCGCTGGTGCTGGCGGGCCCCGACGTGACGCGCCGCCACCAGCTCACCGGCAAGGTCTCACTCCTCGATATTCCGCCGACGCTGCTGTGGTGGTTCGGTCTCGAGATTCCGGTGGCCTACGAGGGCCGGCCGCTGGCGCAGGCGTTTCGGACGGCGGCGCTGGCCGGGGTGGCGGGATGATGCGCTGGGTCACGCATTTGGGCGGCGCGCGCGTTACGATCGGGCTCGGGCTCGTCCTGATGGCGGCGGGTGCAGTCCGCCTGGGACTCGCCGCGCTCATCGCGAACCTCGCGTCGCATCTGGCGGTGCAGGTGCTGAAGCGGACGGTGCGCCGGCCGCGTCCCTGCGACGCCAACGGGCGGGCGCTGGCGCTGGTGGACCTGCCCGATCCGTTCTCGTTCCCCTCGGGGCACGCCGCGGCGAGCACCGCCGTGCTCGGCACCATCTGTATGCACGAGCCGCTGCTCGCGCCGGTCCTGCTTCCGATCGCGGCCGTCGTGGGCGCGTCGCGGGTGTTGCTGCGCGTCCACTACGTCGGCGACGTTCTCGCCGGCGCCCTCCTGGGCCTCGCCGGCGCAATCTCCACCGCCGTCCTCGTTCTCTAAGCCGCCACAACTGTTACCAGCGTTCGCCATGCGCGTGACGAGATTGTGACACGCGCCGGCGAGACTCCGGTTGTCCCTAACCGTGCAAGAGACTATGCCTCGCTTCGTGCAAGCTGTGCCGCTGGTGTCCCTCGTTCTCGCGCTCCTGCCGTTTCACCTTTCCGCTCAGCAAGGCACCGGCCGTATCGTCGGCCGCGCCCTCGACGCGTCGAGCGGGCAGCCGATTCCCAGCGCGCAGGTCACCGTCGAAGGGACGGCGATCACCGCGCTGACGGATTGGTCGGGCCGCTACACGCTGGACGGCGTCCCCGCCGGCATCTGGACCGTGAGTGCCCGGACGATCGGCTACGCGCCGAAGACGGTCACCGAGGTCCTGGTCCCGGAAGGCGGTGCGGTGGGTCTCGATATCACTCTCACTGCGGCCGCGATTCAGGTGACGGCGGTGGAAGTCACGGCGCAGGAGGAGCGGGGCTCGGTCGCGCGGGCCCTGAACGAGCAGCGCAATGCCAGCGGGATCATCAACGCCGTCAGCGCCGAGCAGATCCGGCGCAGCCCAGACTCCGATGCCGGGCAGGTTATGCAGCGCGTCAGCGGAGTCACCGTGCAGGACGGCAAGTATGTGTTCGTGCGCGGCCTGGGCGAGCGCTACACGACGACATCGCTCAACAGCGCCCGGTTGCCGAGTCCGGAACCGGACCGCAAGGTCGTGCCGCTGGATTTGTTTCCGGCGGGACTGCTGCAGTCGATCGTGACGTCCAAGACGTTCACCCCGGACCAGCCCGGTGACTTCTCGGGCGCGCAGGTGGACCTCCGCACGCGCGAGTTCCCGGTCGATCGGATGTTTGTGGTCTCGTTGGCCACGGGCTTCAACGGAGCCGCGCTCGCTCAAGACGTGGTCGCGGCCCCGCGCGTCGGCACGGAATGGCTCGGGTTCGCCGGAGCAGAGCGTGACATCCCCGCCCTCGCCGAGGCGGCCGGCAACCTCAGCGGACTGAGCCCCAACGAGCTGAACGACGTTGCCGCGTCGTTCCGCAGCGTATGGTCGCCGTGGACCGAGCGCGCCAAGCCCAACGGCTCATTCGGCCTCTCGCTGGGCGGCGAGGACATCGTGTTGGGACGGCCGCTGGGTTACGTCGCGTCTGCCAGCTACTCGGAAAGCCAGGAGGTCCGGCGCGACGAGCAGCGTGCCACGACGAGCAGCTTCGGAGGCGTGGTCGCGCCGCTCGATACCTCCCGCGGCTCCACCGGTGTCCTCGCCATCCAATGGGGCGGGCTGCTCAACCTGACGACGCGCCTCGGAGCGACAACCGCGCTGTCGCTCAACAACACGTTCACGCGGACGGCCGAGAACGAGGCCACCCGCCATTTCGCCTACGACGAAGAGTTCAGCCCGAATTACGGCGTCTTCGACGTCACGCGGCTCACCTTCGTCGAGCGCACGATGCGGTCGAACCAGCTCCGCGGGGATCACCTCCTGGCCGGTCGCCACGCGCTCAGCTGGACGGTGACTTCGTCGGGAGTCTCGCGCTACGAACCCGACCGCTCGGACCTGCGCTACGAGACCGACAGTGCCGCCGGTGGGCGGCAGGCCACCGCGTGGTTCGGGCAGGCGCGGTCAGCGGTCCGCACGTTCAGCGACCTCAACGAGAATGCGCTCGAGGGTGCCGCGTCGCTGCGGCTCGGCTTCGGCGCACCCAATCGGCAGTGGAGCGTAAAGGTCGGTGGAAGCTATCGCCGGGTGGACCGGACCGCGGATTCGCGCGCCTTCACCCTCCTCAATCACCCGACCCAGGGCTTGAGCGACGCCGAGCGCCGGCAACCTGCCGAAGCGATCTTCACGGCCGCCTACGCGCGCGACACCGCCTTCCTGCTCTCCGCCGACGCTCAAGTGGGACGTTACGCAGCGGACGAAGGTTTGGGCGCCGGCTTTGTGCAGTTCGAAGTGCCGCTCACCGAGCGGGTCCGCGTCATCGGGGGAGCCCGCGTCGAGCGATGGGCCCTCGATCTGGACTACGCGACCGGAGCTGGGGACACGCTCGTGCTGCGCCGCAATACGGATGTGCTGCCAGCGATCTCGGTTCACGTGAAGCTGTCCAACGACCAGGCGCTGCGCCTGTCGGCGAGTCAGACCCTGGCGCGTCCGGAGTACCGGGAAATCGCCCGCGTGTACTATCGGGACTTCATTGGCGGGCTCGACGTCTTCGGTGAGCCGAGCCTCGAGCGATCGCTGATCCGGAACTTCGATGCGCGGTGGGAGTGGTATCCCAATCCCGGGGAATTGATCGGCGTGAGCGTCTTTGGCAAACAGTTCGACCGGCCCATCGAAAAGGTGATTGTCGGCACCACCGGCGGCGACGCGCTGAGCTACACCAATGCAGACGGGGCCTCGAGCGTCGGCGTGGAGCTCGAAGTACGCAAACATCTACTGACGCTCGCCGCCGCTCTTGCCCCCTTCAGCGTGTTCGCCAACGCCACCGTGATGCGCAGCCGGATCCAGCCCGGTTCGGCCAACCTCACCAACGCGAATCGGCCCATGGTGGGCCAGGCCGGTTATGTCGTGAACGGCGGCCTGACCTTCACCGAGGCGGGGGACCGGGTCAGTACCACCCTGCTCTACAACGTGGTCGGCCGCCGCGTCCGGGAAGCCGGCTCGAGCCCACGCCCCGACACCTACGAGGAGGCACGCCACATGATCGACTTCTCGCTCCAGGCGCCGCTCGGCGCGGGGGTCGCGCTCAAGTTCGATGCGAAGAATCTGCTCGACGCCCCGGTCCACGTCACGCAGGGTCCCGTCACGCGACACCGGTACACCACCGGTCGGGTGTTCTCCCTCGGCGCCACTTGGCAGCCGTGATTGTCGGTCCACTCAGCTTGGAGACAAGAGCCATGTCCCTCACGTCCCGTTTTTGGAGGTCTTCCGTCACCGCCTTTGGGTTCGCGGCCGCGCTCGGCGCCTGCGGCGACGACGGCACCGGCCCGCAGCCCGTGCCCACCCCCACCGGTCTCGCGGTGCAGCAGACCTCGCTCACGTCGGCGAATGTGTCGTGGAGCGCGGTGACCGGCGCCACGAGCTACGTGTTGCAGCGCGCCGACGCGAACAACCCCGGTGTGTTCGCCGCCATTGGTGGCGCACTCACCGTGACGCAGTACGACGACAACGGCCTCACCGAGGGCCTGGCGTACAGCTACCGCGTGGCCGCCGTGCGTGCCGGTGACTCCAGCGCATTCTCGACCACGGTGAACTTCACTTCGGGCCTCAAGGCGGCCACGATCAATGCGAACATCACCACGAACCGTACGCTCTACGCGGACACCGTCTACACGCTGAGCGGCTATATCAAGGTGGCGAACGGCGCGACCCTGACCATCGAGGCGGGGACCAGGATTCTCGGTGATACGGTCGAGCTCGGCAGTTCGCTGTGGGTCCTGCGCGGCGCCCGGATCGAGGCGAATGGCACCGCCACCGACCCGATCGTGTTCACCTCGGCCCGCGCGCCGGGCAACCGCAAGCCGGGCGACTGGGGCGGCCTGATCATCATCGGCAACGGCATCATCAACCGCACCGGCACCGACATCCGCACCGAGGGTCCGGCCGAAACGTCCGAGAACTACGCGGGCGGCGACGACAACACCGACAACAGCGGCACGCTGCGCTACGTGCGCATCGAGTTCGCGGGCTACGACGTGTCGGGGGGCGCCGGCCAGGAGCTCAACGCCCTGTCCAGCTACGCCGTCGGCGGCGGCACCACCTACGAGTACATCCAGGCGATGGCCGGGCTCGACGACTCGTTCGAGTACTGGGGCGGGGCCGTGGACGGCCGCTACCTCGTGTCCTATGAATCCGGCGACGATCACTACGACGCCAGCGAGGGCTACGTGGGCCGCAACCAGTTCCTCATCGCACTCCAGCTCCAACGCCTCGTGCCCGCGTCCGGCGCCGGTACCGTCTCGTCCGACCCGCGTGGCTTTGAAATCGACGGCTGCGATCCAGGCGTCACGGGCTGCACGCTGTCCCCGACTGGAGCCAGCGAGCCATATACCAACGGCACCTTCGCCAACTTCACCGTGATCGGGCCCGGCGACCTCGCGGGGTTCCCGGCCGACGGGAACGGCGCCGTCATCCGGCGGGGCGCGGGCGGGTTCTGGGCCAACGGCATCCTGGCAGCCTGGAAAGGCACCGCGATCAACGTGCGCGACGCCTGGACCGACTCGCTGCTCCAGCAGTACGACTCCCTCAATATCCAGGGCGTCCTGCTTGCGCAGAACGGCGCGAATTACGACACGACGTCGAACTTCGGACAGGCCTCCAAGTTCGCCGGCGACGGCCATGTGACGTATGCGAGCGATGTGCTGGTGGACACGTTGCTGGGCATCAACATCGATCCGGCCGGGCTCGACTGGACGCCGAAGGCGGGCGCGCCGAGTAACAGCGGCGGCGTCACCGCGCCGGCGGCGCGCGTGGCCGGCTTCTTCGGCGGCACCTGGGTGAATACGACGTACCTCGGTGCGGCCGACCCGGCCGGCGCCAAGTGGTGGCTGGGATGGACCGCCTACACCGACAACTGAGTTGCTTGGCGGCAGGTCTCGGGGTCGCGCTGCTCAGCGGCCTCGCGGCCTGCGGGGCGGAGAGCGGCTCCGCCCGTGCGGCGCCGGCGCGAGTGATTGATAGCATCCTGCCGCGGGATGTCGCGGTGGCCCGCTTTCGCACCGGCGTGCCCGAAGTGACGGCGCTGGCGGGCGGCGCACCGACGCGCGAGGCGTTGGTGCGGCAGTTCGTGGAGGCGTTGGAACGGCGGGACACCGCGGGGCTCCGGGAACTGCTGCTGACCCGGGCGGAATTCGCGTGGCTCTATTACCCCACCAATCCCCAGGGCCTCCCCCCCTACGACTTGTCGCCGGGGCTGCTGTGGGAGATGTCGTCGCTCAATAGCGCAAAGGGGCTGCGCCGGGCCTTGCAAGAATTCGGCGGCACGTCACTCGGATACCAGGGGCATGTCTGCGACCCCCAAACGAGTCGTCAGGGGGCGAACACCGTGACGGGCCCGTGTACGGTCCGCCTGTTGCATGGCACGAGCGACAGAGAGGTTCGGCTGTTCGGCCTCATCGTCGAGCGCGGCGGCCGGCACAAGTTCGTCAGCTACGCCAACAAGCTGTAAGCGACACCCGGCGCCGGTTGCACGGCCGTCGTCCGGGTGCCAGGTAGCCGAGGCCCGCATGGCTCGGCTATCTGCTTTGTTACACTCCCGTGACACTGGTGCATCGTCCCGGTGATGCGGGCTGGTGAGGTTTGGGTCGTCGGTGCAGTCCACAATTCAACCCAAGTCTTGAGGAATCCGTGCACGCAAGACTGCTGATGGGCGCCCTTGTGCTCGGGGCCGCCCCCGCGCTTCACGCCCAGGCCCCGAATGTCCGGGTGTCGGGCCGTATGCAGGCGCAGTACCGCCTCTCGTCCGGCGATTCGTCCGGGAACTTCAACCCCGCGCTGGTAAGTAACGGCTTCGAGATCCGCCGCCTGCGCATCCAGACCGACGTCCGGTTCGGCGACAACATGCTGGCCGTGATCCAACCCAGCTTCGAGATGGGCGGTATCCGGATGCGGGACGCGTATCTCCGGGTCGGCCTCACGCCGCAGATCGGCGTCACGATCGGGCAGGAGAAGTCGCCGTTCCAGCGCTACGAGCTCACCAGCTCGAACACCCTTCCGTCCGTCGAGCGCGGCGTCCGGATCCTGCGGCTGTCGGGTCGCGAAGGCTTGAACGACCTGCTCGCCACCAACGGCTACGCCTCACACGACCTCGGCGCCTTCATGGACTGGACCGGCCCCGAGAACCGGTTCAGCATCAAGCTCGGCGTGCAGAACGGCTCGCGCGAGAGCACGGCCGACGTGAACAGCGCCAAGAGCTTCTTCGGCCGCGCCACGGCGACGCTCACAACCAACGCCGCCGACCAGCCCATGCTGCAGGTGGGTGTCTCGCTGGCCGCGCGCGACCGCGCCATCTGCTCGACTTGCACCGGCACGATCGCCTACTACGCCGACTCGTCCAAGACGACGACGGCGTTCGGACTCGACCTCGAATGGGGCGGCTTCCGGCCCGGCTTCCACGTGATCGCCGACTTTGCCACGGGCGACAACGTCCCTGCCGCCAACCGCGTAGCCTCGGGCCGCAACACGGCGAACCTGCGGACCGCGGCCGACAGCGCGCTGCGGACGTTCATGGGGTTCTCGCTGATCGGCGCCTACCGCGTCAACACCGCGGGCGCCGACACACGCCTCGTGAAATTCTTCGAGCCCGCGCTGCGGGTGGACTATCTGGACCCCGACACCGATACCGGAGACAATGAAGGAGTCCTGATTACGCCCGCGCTCAGCATCTACTTCGGCAACACCGTCGTGCTGCGCGCGGGGTTCGATTTCTACAGCTACAGGGACGCCACCGGCACGAGCCGGTCAGCCAAGGAGATCAAGTTCTCCTGGCAGGCGAACTTTTAAGGAGGCTAACCGTGAATCGCAGACTGCTCATCACGATCGGTATCGCCGGGGCGCTGGCCTGCGCCCCGCCACCCCCGGTTGCGGCGCAGGTGCGCCTCAACGGCGCGGGCGCCACGTTTCCGAACATCATCTATCAGAACTGGATCCTGACGTACAATCAGAAGTTCGACAATGTCGAGATCAACTATCAGTCCATCGGCTCAGGCGGCGGCATCCGCCAGTTCTCCGAGAAGACGGTCGATTTTGGCGGCAGCGACGCGCCGATGACCGACTCGGCCATCGCGGCGATCGACGGCAACGTCCTCCACATCCCCACCGTGCTGGGCGCGGTGGTCGCGACGTACAACCTTCCCGGCCTCGCGCAGGCGGTGCGGTTCACGCCCGACGTGCTCGCTGACATCTTCCTCGGCAAGATCACGAACTGGAGCGACGCGCGGCTCACGAGCATCAACCCCGGCGTCACCCTCCCCAATCAGGACATCATCGTCGTGCACCGCTCCGACGGCTCCGGCACGACGTACGTCTGGGTCGATTACCTGACCAAAGTCAGCCCCGAATGGGCGCGCCGTGTCGGCCGGGGGACGTCCGTGAACTGGCCCGTCGGCCTCGGCGGCCGCGGCAACGAAGGCGTGACCGCGACCACCCGGCAGACGCCGGGCGCGATCGGCTACGTCGAGCTGGGCTATGCCTTGATCAACAAGATGCCGGTCGGTGTCGTCCGCAATAAATCGGGCAACTGGATCACGCCGAGCCTCGAGTCGGTGACGGCCGCGGCGGCGGGGGCGATGCGGGACATGGGCTCCGATACGGACTTCCGCGTGTCGATTACCGATCCGAGCGGCGCACAGGCGTATCCGATCGCCAGCTTCACCTGGCTGCTGGTCCGCAAGCAGTATCCCGACGCGGCGAAGTCCCGCGAGTTGGTCACGTTCGTCTGGTGGGCCCTGACCGACGGTCAGGCAAAGGCTGCGGGCCTCGGCTACGCGCCGCTGCCCGCCGCGCTGCGCCCGTGGATCCAGGCCAGGCTCACGACGATCACCGCCGGCGGGCGTCCCGTCTGGACCGGACCCTCGACCCGGTGACGCGGTAGCCGGTCTCACCGGCATCCCCCACCCCCCGTCGCCGGGCGGCGGGGGGGGGCCGTTCCCGGCGCGGTGACACATCCGTTACACAATCGTGACGGACAGCCTCGCTGGGGCGGATACAATTCCGCCGATGTCGAGTCCCGAGCCTCGCTGGACGCTGCGCGGACCCAATACGGGAGACCGCGCCTACCGGGTGGTGCTGACGGGACTGGCGCTCGTGTTGCCGCTGCTGATTCTCGTGCTGTTCGCGCAGCTCGTCGTCAGCGCCCTCCCGGCGATCGCGAAGTTCGGACCGTCATTCCTGTGGACGTCCACATGGGATCCCGTCGCGGAAGTCTACGGCGCGGCGCCGATGATCTTCGGCACGCTGGCGTCGTCGTTCCTGGCGCTGCTCATCGCGATCCCGCTGGCGGTGGGGGTCGCGATCTTCCTGACCGAGTTCGCCCCCCGCTGGCTGCGCCAACCCGTGGCCTTCCTGGTCGAGCTGCTCGCCGCGATTCCCAGCGTGGTCTACGGACTGTGGGGGATTTTTGTCCTTATTCCGTTTCTGCGCGCGCACGTCGTCCCGCCGCTAAAGGCCGTGCTCGGCTGGACGCCGTTCTTCCAGGGCGCCTTCTACGGGAACTCCCTCCTCGCCGGCGGAATCATCCTCGCGATCATGGTGGTGCCGTACATCGCGGCCGTGTCGCGGGAAGTGCTGCTCGCGGTGCCCTCCAGCCAGCGCGAAGCGGCGCTCGCGATGGGCGCCACGCGCTGGGAAGCGGTGCGGTCCGCGGTCCTTCCCTACGGCCGGGCCGGCATCATCGGCGCGATCATCCTGGGGCTCGGCCGCTCGCTCGGCGAGACGATGGCGGTCACGATGGTCATCGGCAATCGCCACGACATTGGACTGTCCGCGCTCCAGCCGGCGTACACGATGGCGGCGGCCATCGCGAACGAGTTCACCGAGGCCACGACCGACATGTATCTCTCGGCGCTGTTTGAAGTCGGCCTGATTCTGTTCATCATCACGGTAGCGGTGAACGCGCTGGCGCGGCTGCTCATCTGGCGCGTCGCGCGCGGGGCGGCCGTGGGGAGCCGCGCGCTATGAGCATGCCCGCGCGCCAGGTCCGCCGCCATGCGGTGAACGGGCTCATGACCGGGCTGATCGCGATGCTCTCGGCACTCGCGGTGCTCGCGCTCGTCCTGATTCTCGGCGATCTCATCCTCAAGGGGGCGTCGTCGCTCAACTGGGCGTTCTTCACGGAGAACCCGGTGCCGGCCGGTGAAACCGGTGGCGGGGTCGCGCACGCGATCGTCGGAACCGCGATCGTCGTGGGCTTCGCCGCCCTCATCGGCCTGCCGGTCGGCATCGGCGCGGGGTTGTATCTGGCCGAGTTCGGGACGGGGCGTCTGGGATTCTTCGTGCGCTTCGTCGCGGACGTGCTCAACGGGACGCCGTCCATCGTCGTCGGCATTTTCGCCTGGACCTGGATGGTGAAGCCGGTCGGGCGCTTTTCCGCGCTCGCGGGCAGCGCCGCGCTCGCCATCCTGATGATCCCGATGATCGCGCGCACGACGGAGGAGATGGTGCGCCTGGTCCCGCATTCCTTACGCGAAGCGGCCCTCGCCCTCGGCTATCCGCGCTGGCGGACGTCGCTCCGGATCGTGGCCCGCACCGCGCTCGGCGGCATCGTCACCGGCTGCCTGGTCGGCATCGCGCGCGTCGCCGGGGAGACGGCGCCGCTGCTGTTCACCGCGCTGGGCAACCTGAACTTCTCGGTGTCGCCCACACACCCGATGCAAACGCTGTCGCTCCAGATCTACGTGTACGCGACCGGTCCATTCGACGAGTGGCACCGCTTGGCGTGGGCGTCGGCGCTTGTGCTGATGGGGCTCGTGCTGCTGCTCGCGATCGCGGCCCGCTGGGTCACGAGGCAACGGTATGGGACCGGGCGCTAACGCGCGCCTGCGGCTCGAGACGGTCCGGCTGACCGCGTTGTTCAACGGCCAGCCGGCGGTGCGGGACGTCTCGCTCCTGTTTCCGGCGCACACGGTGACGGCGATCATCGGCCCGTCCGGCTGCGGCAAGAGCACGTTCCTGCGCTGCCTGAACCGCATGCACGAGCTTTCGGCGGGCGGCACCGTGCAGGGTCAGGTGCTGCTCGACGAGGTCGACATTTACGCTCGCGACGTCAATCCGGTCGAGCTGCGACGCCGCATCGGCATGGTGTTCCAGCGGCCAACGCCGTTCCCCACCATGTCGATTTACGACAATGTGGCCGCCGGCCTGCGGGTGAACGGCCGCCGGTCGCGCAGCGATCTCGACACCGCCGTGGAGCGCGCCCTCGGTCAGGCCGCGCTCTGGGACGAAGTGCGGGACCGGCTGCACACCAGCGCGCTGGAATTGTCGGGCGGCCAACAGCAGCGGTTGTGCATCGCCCGCGCCATCGCGCCGCAACCGGAGATCCTGCTGCTCGACGAGCCGACGGCCTCGCTCGATCCGGCAGGGACGCAGCGCATCGAGGAGCTGTGCCACGCGCTGAAGCGGCATTATACGATCGTGATCGTCACCCACAACCTGCAGCAGGCCGCGCGGGTCTCCGACTATACGGCGTTCTTCTATCTGGGCCGGATGATCGAGGTGGGGCGCACGGGCGAGCTGTTCACCAAGCCGCAGGTCGAGCAGACCGAGGCGTACATCACGGGCCGGTTCGGATGAGCGCGCATCATCCCGTCCTGCAGTCGCTCGCCTACAACTTCTGGTACGGCGCCACGCAGGCCCTGTACGGAATCGATCTGGCGGTTCCCCGCCACGCCGTCACCGCCTTGATCGGCCCGTCGGGATGCGGCAAAACGACGTTCCTGCGGTCGATCAACCGGCTGCACGACCTGACGCCGGGAGCGCGGCACACGGGCGACATTCGCCTGGAAGACACGTCGGTCTTCGCGTCGCGATCCGACCCCGTGACGCTGCGGCGCCGCGTCGGCATGGTGTTCCAGCGTCCCAATCCGTTCCCCAAGACGGTGTACGACAACGTCGCGTACGGCCCCCGGCTCAACGCGCTGGCGCCCGACCGCGAGCTGCCCGACCGGGTGGAGCGCGCGCTGCGCCGGGCGGCGCTGTGGGACGAGGTGCGCGACCGGTTGCGGGAGCCCGGGACGTCGCTGTCCGGTGGACAACAGCAGCGCCTGTGCATCGCGCGCGCGCTCGCGAACGAGCCCGACGTGCTGCTGATGGACGAGCCCTGCTCCGCGCTCGACCCGATCGCGACGCAGCGGATCGAAGAGCTCATCGTCGAGCTCAAGCAGTCGTACACGATCGTGATCGTGACGCACAACATGCAGCAGGCCGCGCGCGTCTCCGACTACACGGGATTCTTTTACCTGGGACGGCTCGTCGAATTCGGGCAGACCGAGCAGGTCTTCACCCGGCCCGCCGACGAGCGGACCGAAGCCTACATCACGGGGAGATTCGGATGAGCGGCACGAACCCGACGCACCGCCACTTCCACGAGGAGCTGTCCGCGCTGAAAGTCACGCTGCTCAACATGTCGGCCGCCGCCCAGGCCGCGCTCGCCGCCGCGGTCGAGGCGGTGTTGCAGCGGGACGACACCAAGGCGCGCGCCGTCATCGCGGGCGATGCCGACATCGACCACCTCGAGACGGAAGTCGAAGAGACCGTGATCCGGCTGCTCGCCACACAGCAGCCGATGGCGCGCGACCTGCGGTTCCTCATGGCGGCGATGAAGATCGCCAACGACCTCGAGCGCGTGGGCGATCATGCCGTGAACATCGCCCAATCGGCGGAACGGCTGCTCGCGTCGCGACTCATCGTCCCCGTCCCCGAGCTGCTGGAGATGGCGCGACAGGCGCGCATGATGCTCGCCGACGCCCTCGATGCCGTCGTGCGCGGCGACCCGCAGGCGGCGCGCGCCATTTGCCGTCGCGACGACAGCGTGGACGCCCTGCATCAATCCATGTTTCGTATTCTGCTGACGCACATGATGGAAGACCCGCACATCATCGGGACCGCCATGGAGCTCTTCCTCGTGAGCCGGAATCTCGAGCGGGTCGCGGACCTCGCCACCAATATCGCCGAGGACGTCGTGTTCATGGTCGAAGGGAAGTCGATCAAGCATCACGCCGAAGACCGGCCCGCCTAGTGCCCACGATCCTGTTCCTCTGCGTTGCCAACGCGGGGCGCAGCCAGATGGCCGAAGGCCTGGCGCGCACCATGGCGCCGGACGGGTACCAGTTCGTGAGCGCCGGATCCGATCCGGGAACCCTGAACCCGCTCGCCGTGCAGGCACTGGCCGAGCTCCACATCGACATCCGCCACCATCGCGCCAAGGGGATCGACACGATTGACCTCGATACCGTCGACACGGTCGTGACCCTCTGCGCCGAGGAGGTGTGTCCGGTCGTGCCGGGCACCGTGCAGCGCCTGCACTGGCCACTGCCCGACCCGAAAGACCTGGCGAGCTTCCGCGCGATTCGGGACGAGCTGCGGCGGCGGCTACCGACGTTGTGGGATCAGCCGAACGTGCGGTAGCGGTAGTACCCCGCCGGCGGCGTGGGCCGCCGCCGGAGCACGTCTTCCGAGACGAACAGACGGACGAGCACGAGCCCGAGCACAAACCCGCCGAGATGCGCGAAGAACGCGACCCCACCCCGGTCGAGCTCCGCGAGGCTGCCCGCCCCGCCCACCAGCTGCAACAGCGCCCAGTAGCCCAGCATCACATAGGCGGGCAGGGCCACCGACGTGATGTAGATGGGGAGAATGATCAGCGTGTGCACGCGCACGCGTGGATAGAGCAGGAGGTATGCGCCCAACACGCCGCTGATGGCTCCCGACGCACCCACCATCGGGACGAGTGAGTCGGTGTTGAGCGCCATCTGCGCCGCGGCGGCGGCTACGCCACACAGGAGGTAGAAGACGACGAACTTCACGTGGCCCATGGCGTCCTCGATGTTGTTTCCGAACACCCAGAGAAACACCATGTTGCCGATCAGGTGAAACCACCCCCCGTGGGCGAACATCGACGTCAGCACCGTCCAGTAGCCCGGCGCCACGTCCACCAAACAGTACCGGCCGGGCGCCAGCTCGATGCCGCTGCCGGGCGGGGCCGTGCCCAGCACTTCCCCGGGAATGAGGCCGAGCGCGCAGACCGACCGGACCAACTGCTCGCCGCTCCCCGCCCCCTGCACCAACACCCAGACCAGCACGTTGAGAACGATGAAGCCAACGGTGATGATCGGCGGCCGAACGGTCGGATTCTCGTCTTTATAAGGAAACATTCGCCTCAATCTACCCGTCTGGCGCTGGAGCCGTAGACGCTGCCTTTTTGGCAGCGAAAACGGGCACGATGCTTGCTCGATGCGACGGGTGGTCAGCGGTCCGCATCAATTCCCTACCAGGAGCTTTGCGTTATGGCTGAGAAGATCATCGGCATCGACCTCGGAACGACCAACTCAGTCGTCGCCGTCATGGAAGGTGGAGACCCCGTCGTCATTCCGAACGCCGAGGGGGGCCGGACCACGCCATCGGTCGTGGCCTTCACCAAGGACGGGGAGCGCCTGGTCGGCACCGTTGCGAAGCGGCAGGCGGTGACCAACCCGCAGAACACGGTCTTCTCGATCAAGCGCTTCATGGGCCGCCGCATGAACGAGGTGACCGAAGAGATCAAGCGGGTGCCCTACAAGGTTGTGAACGGACCGAACGGGCTCGCCGCGGTGGATGTCCAGGGGAAGACCTACACGCCCCCCGAGATCTCCGCGATGATCCTCCAAAAGATGAAGCAGACCGCCGAAGACTACCTCGGCCACAAGGTCGAGAAAGCCGTCATCACCGTTCCGGCATACTTCAACGACTCGCAGCGCCAGGCCACCAAGGACGCCGGCAAGATCGCCGGCCTCGACGTGGTCCGCATCATCAACGAGCCGACCGCCTCGGCGCTTGCGTACGGCCTGGACAAGAAGAAGGAAGAGAAGATCGCCGTCTACGACCTGGGGGGCGGCACCTACGACATCTCCGTCCTCGAGCTCGCCGAGGGCGTGTTCGAAGTCAAGAGCACCAACGGCGACACGCACCTGGGCGGCGACGACTTCGACGCCCGCGTCATGCAGTGGCTCGTGGACGAGTTCAAGCGCGATCAGGCCATCGACCTGTCGAAGGACCCGATGGCGCTGCAGCGGCTCAAGGAAGCCGCCGAGAAGGCCAAGATGGAGCTGTCCACGGTCCTGCAGACGGAGATCAACCTCCCCTTCATCACCGCGGACCAGTCGGGCCCCAAGCATCTCAACCTGACGCTCACGCGCGCCAAGCTCGAGCAGCTGGTGGACGACCTCGTGAAGCGCACCATGCCGCCGATGCAGCAGGCGCTCAAGGACGCCGGGCTGAAGCCGTCGGACATCGACGAGGTCATTCTCGTCGGCGGCCAAACCCGCATGCCCAAGGTCCAGCAGATCGTCAAGGAGTTCTTCGGGAAAGACCCGCACAAGGGCGTGAACCCCGACGAAGTCGTGGCGATCGGCGCGGCCATTCAGGGCGGCGTGCTGGGCGGGGAAGTGAAAGACGTGCTGCTGCTCGACGTGACCCCGCTGTCGCTGGGAATCGAAACGCTGGGCGGCGTGACGACCGTGCTCATCTCGCGCAACACCACCATTCCGACCAAGAAGTCGGAGGTGTTCTCGACGGCCGAGGACAATCAGACCACCGTCGAGATCCACGTGTTGCAAGGCGAGCGCCAGATGGCGCAGGACAACCGCACGATCGGTAAGTTCCAGCTCACGGGGATTCCGCCGGCTCCCCGCGGCATTCCGCAGGTCGAGGTGACGTTCGATATTGACGCCAACGGGATCCTGCACGTGTCGGCCAAGGACAAGGCGACGGGCAAGGAGCAGAAGATCCGGATCGAGGCGTCCTCCGGCCTGGGCGACAAGGACATCGACAAGATGGTGAAGGAGGCCGAAGCGCACGCGTTGGAGGACAAGGAGCGCCGCGACGCGATCGAGCGCCGTAACCGGCTCGACAACATGGTGTACCAGGTGACGAAGGAATCGAAGGAGTGGGTGGACAAGCTGGAGCCCGCTCTCAAGACCCGGCTCGACGCCGCGATCGAAGCGGCTCGGCAGGCCCTCCGCACCGGGAACGCCGACGAAATCAGCAAGGCGTTGGACGAGCTGCAGCAGGCCTACTCGGCTGCCGGCGCGTCGATGTACGCGGCACGCGGCGGTGCCGGAGGGGAGACGGGCGCCGGAGGACCGGCCGACGGCCAGGCCGGCGCTGAGCAGCCTGCCGGCGCGGAAACGAAACAGGAAAACGTGGTCGACGCTGACTACGAAATCGTGGACGACGACAAATCCAAGAAGGGATAAAGGGAGGCGCGATGTCGGGACGGACCAGGGATTGGCTGAAGTTCGGCGTTTTGGTGGTGTTGGCCTTCGTTTTCGGGTTGGCCTTCGCCTCCGCGTTCAGGCTCCCCGCGCGCGGTGAGGCGGCGACGCGCTCATTCACTCCGCAGGAGCGCTCCCCCGTCCCGATTCCCAAGGCGCGGCCGGCGGCCGATCTCGGCGAAGCGTTCGTCGCCGTGGCCGAGCACGTGAAGCCGGCCGTGGTCTTCATTCAGTCGGAACGGCGGGAGCGCGCCTCCGCGCGCCGCCTGCCCCCCGGCTTCGAGGATTTCTTCCAGATGCCGCGCCGGCCCCAGGTGGAGCAGGGATCGGGATCGGGCTTCATCGTCAGCGCCGATGGCTACATCCTCACGAACAACCACGTCGTGCAGGGCGCGAACCGCGTCCGCGTGCGGCTGCTCGATAACCGGACATTCGCGGCGACGATCGTCGGGACCGACCCGGCGACCGACGTCGCCGTCATCAAGATCGAGGCGACCAATCTCCCCGTGGCGCACATGGGCAATGCCGATTCGACGCGGATCGGTGAGTGGGTGCTGGCCATCGGCAATCCCATGGGAGAGGCGTTCACGTTTACCGTGACCGCCGGCATCGTCAGCGCCAAGGGACGCCTGCTCGCCGCGCTCGCGCAGAATCGCTATGCGATTCAGGACTTCATCCAGACCGACGCCGCCATCAACCCCGGCAATTCGGGCGGCCCCCTGGTCAACGTGCGGGGCGACGTGATCGGAATCAACGCCGCGATCGCGAGCGAGACGGGCTTCTATTCGGGCTACGGGTTCGCGATTCCGATCAATCTCGCGCGCACCGTGATGACGCAAATCATCGCCACGGGCCACGTCGAACGGGCGGTGATCGGGGTCAGCATCCGCGACGCCAGTGAGGAAGATGCGGAAGCGGTCGGCTTGCCCGAGATTCGCGGCGTCACCGTCCGGTCCTACACGAGCGATGATTCCCCCGCGGCGCAGGCCGGGATTCAGCCGGGCGACGTCATCGTCGCCGTGGACGGGCAGCGCGTCGAGTACGTCGGCCAGCTGCAGCAGCGGATCGGGTTCAAGAAGCCGGGCGAGATCGTCCAGGTGACGGTGATGCGCGGCCGCGGCGAGCGGAAGACGGTGGCCGTGAAGCTCGCGGCGGCCCCGGATCAGGAATCCGAGCAGCTCGCGTCCGACAACGGCCTGCGCCGGCGCCAGGCCACGCCGACTGAAGGCGTACTCGGGATTTCCGTCCAGCCGCTCACACAGGAAGACGCGCGTGATCCCCGCCTCCGCTCAGTCGTGCGGGCCGGCGGCGGACTGATCGTCACCGAGGTCTCGCCGGACGGACCGGCGTATCAACGCCTGGTGGACGTCAACACCGGCGGGCCCGACATCATCCTGAAGGTGAACGGGACCACGACGCGGACACGGGAAGCGTTTCGGACGGCGATGGCCCAGGTGAAAAAGGGCGAGATCGTGACGCTGTCGATCCTGCGCCGCAGTCCCGACGGCTGGGTGGGAGACGTCGTGCGCATCAGGATTCCGTAACACCGTACGGCACACCGAAAGGGGCCGGGCGCTCTGCCCGGCCCCTTTTCTTTCAGGCCCTGATGCGGCCCATGGTGAGCGCGCCCGTCGCGGCCAGCCAGACGACGACCCCCGCCTGACTGTAGTAGTACGGATTCGGCGTCGACTCCCCGACCACGAGCCCCACCATGCCGGCGACGGCGGCCACCAGGAACCCCGCCCACGCGAGCCAGCGCGGATAGATGCCGCCGCTCAGCATCGCCCGGCTGAACAAATAGACGACCAGGCCGAGCGCGAACGTCGCCAGCCGCTCGGCGGCGAGGCCGGCCGGGTGCAGCATGTCGTAGACGAAGACCGCGTGGGACGCGGTCAGGCCCGTATCGGAGACCCGGTAGGCGCCGGCGAGGTGCCAGCCGCCGGCGGCCATGAACAAGATGTTGAGCGCCCAGACCGCAAAGGCGAACGCCGCCAGCCGGACGCCGCCGCGCGCGGCGGCTGCTCCCGCCGTGGCGCCGTGCCGCAGCGCCACCCCGCTCAGTCCGATGTACATGAACGGCAACGCGAACAGCAGGGCCCAGTGAATCGCCCGCCAGCCGCCGGTGCCGGCGATGGTGGCGAGCTGCGCCGCGCCGTCGCCCTCGAGCATCGGGTGGAACAGTCCGGCAATGCCGAACAACAGCGCGCCGAACAGGAGACACAGCCCATAGATCACGGGAGCCTCGGGTTGTCGAGTCGCGCACAATCTAGCATGCGCTTTGTCCGGCAGTATATTGACGCCCCATGGAGCTCAACCGGATACTGCGCGAAGGCTTCATCGCGGGATGCATCGGCGCCGCGGCGGTCGCGGTCTGGTTCCTCGTAGTGGACGCGATCAACGGCCAGCCGCTGTTCACGCCCGCCATGCTCGGCGGCGCGGTGTTCTGGCAACAGTACGATCCCGGCATGGTCGCGATCGAGCCCGCGCGCATCTTCGGGTACACGATGATCCACGTCAGCGCGTTCGTGGTGGTCGGCGTCATCGCCGCCGCCCTCGCGGCGGAGGTCGAGTACGCCCCCTCGACGCTGTTCCTCGTGATCGTGGGGTTCTGCTTCTTCGAAGTGGGGTTCTACATCCTGGTGGCGCTGCTCGCGAAGCCGCTGCTGGGCTACCTGGCGTGGTGGAACGTGGCGATCGGCAACGGGCTCGCGGCGCTGGCGATGGGTTATTTCCTCTGGCGCGAGCATCCGAAGATCGCCGAGGAGCTGCGCCGTCACCCGCTGGGGGAAACCGAAGACGGAGAGTAGGCCTCCAACGGCACCGCCTTGTCTTCATGCCCGCGCGCTTCCCAGCGCGCCCAGCGGAACCACACCACCGTCATCGCCATCCAGAGAATCAGGCCTCCCGGCACCCACATCAGCAGGCCGCCGATCTGTTGATCGGCCAGGGGCGGCAGTCCCCAGACCCGCGGCGCCGCCGCGTAGAACGGATAGAGCACGCGGTCGGACAGCGTGATCAGCGCGCCCGTCATCGACATCGGGATTCCCAGCACGAACAGGTACAGCATCTGGCCGGGATAGGGGAGCCGCGGCACTTCGGGCACCGGCGAGAGCACCGGCCACCACATGATTACCGCAGTGGACAGAAACACGAGGTGTTGCACGATATGCACGTCGTGATCGCGCAGCGCCGCCTCGTAGAGCACGGGCACGTGCCACAGCACGATGGGCGCGGTGAACAGCGCGGCGGCGATGACGGGCCGCGTCACCACGCGGGCCAGGCGGAGCATCCACCGGGGGGCGAGGACCTTCCGCGCCACATGCGCCGGCGTCCCATACAGTAGCAGCGGCGGGAACAACAGCGTCAGCAGGAGATGCTGCGCCATGTGCGCGCTGAAGAGGTACTCGTCCGACAGATTGTGGAGCGGGCCGTTCAGCGCGAAGAAGATCACCGCGAGCGCGCCCGCGAAGGCGGCGACGCGGCGGGGTTCGGCCCGAAGCCCGCCACAAAAAACGTAGAGCCCGCCCAGGAGGACGAGCCCGATCAGCACCGTGGGATGCAGGTCCCAGGTGTTCCAGGCGTTCAGACGGG
>JAUYMC010000137.1 GCA_030699545.1 Gemmatimonadales bacterium
CGCGAGCAGTGTGTGGCCGTAGAGCTCGAAGCGCACGGCATGGCGCGCGAGGTCATCGAACCCCTTCGTCCCGGACGGCTCGAAGGCAAGGTCGAGCCGGCCGGCTTTGGTGATCAGATTCCACACACTCGCCCGCTCCAGCATCTGCCGGCTGCAATCGAACGGCAAGCCTTCCGGGATGCTTTCCGTGTGGATGCGCGCATCGAGATCACGCAGCGCCACGGCCAACCGCTCGAGGTTGTCGCGATCGCGGGCGGGCGTGATGTCCGCATCTCGCGTATCCCGCGGGAATCCATGCAGCGTAGCGCCAAGCGCCCCGATCAGCACGAACCGCACCTGGTGCCGGGCGAGAGTCGTAAATAAGAGCCGTAGGTTGAGCGGCGCCGTGGCGCCCGGAACGCCACTGCCATCAGACACACGACGCGCGTTATATAAGAAGTCACTGACGCTCTCCACGCCCTGGAGGCGCTGTTCGGGCGTCATGCGCAGGAGCCCTGGCACCTCGTACAACATGGATCCTTCCTCGGCGGCGGGCTCGGTCCGCGTGCTCATTCCCGTCCCGGCCGCAGCGAGCAGGCGCTCCAGCGTCTCCCACGTGGGGCTCGTGTGCCCGCCCTCGATCCGCGCCACCACCGACTGCGCCGTGCCGGCGCGTTTGGCCAAGGCCCGTTGGCTCAAGCCGGCGCGCGTCCGGGCATCGCGAAGCAGGTCGGCGGCAGACGACATGCAGAATGATAGCTAATTGGCTATCGCTTGTCCAACTCCTTTAACAACTTGACCCCACGCTAGTTAGAGGCCAAGTTAGCCGTCCGATGACGGAGCACGGAGCTGGGAGCAGGGAGCAGAAGGCGGCATCGGAGCGTACTGCTCCGTGCTCCCTGCTCCTGCTTGCCATGATCTCGGCGTTCGCCGTCGGACCATCCGCCGCGGGCGCACAGCAACCAACGCCCGCACAAGTCCAGCAGGCCCTCGCGCAGCAGCCCGGCCTCGGCGACGTGCTGCGCACCCGCATTCGCGAATCCGGCCTCTCCGCCGATCAGGTCCGCGCCCGGCTGCGCGCCAGCGGCTACTCGGCCACGCTGCTCGATGCGTATCTCGGCGAAACCGGCGCCGCCGGCGCTCCCCTCCCCGGCTCCCAGGAACTGGCCGCGCTCGAGTCGCTCGGCCTGCCGCCCATCACCGGCCAGATCACGAGCCTCGATACCGGCCTCGTGCGTACCGTGGGCGGCCCGCCGAGCGAGGTCTTCGGCGTGGACGTCTTCCAACGGACCACCACCCAGTTTCTGCCGCTGCTCGCGGGGCCCGTGCCCGCCGACTACATGCTCGGCCCCGGCGACAATCTCGTGTTGATCCTGACGGGCGACGTCGAGCTGACGTATGCGCTCCAGGTCACGCGCGAAGGCTTCGTGCTGATCCCGCAGGTGGGCCAGGTGCATGTAGCCAACCTCACCCTCGATCAGCTGCGCAGCGTGTTGTTCGCGCGGCTAGGGCGTGTGTATTCGGGCGTACGCCGCGGGGCCGGGGCGACGACGCGGTTCGATGTCACGGTCGCGAGCGTGCGCGCCAATCAGGTCTACGTCGTGGGCGAAGTCGCACAGCCCGGCGCCTATCAGATCAGCTCCCTCGGGACTGTGCTCACGGCCCTCTACGCCGCCGGTGGTGTCACCGAGCGCGCCAATCTTCGCGGGATCGAAGTCCAACGCCTTGGCAGAGCGATCGACACGCTCGATCTCTACGACTACCTGCTCGCGGGCGACACGCGCGCCGATATCCGGCTCGAGACGGGCGACGTCGTCTTCGTCGGATTGCAGGGGCCGCGGGTGCGCGTGACGGGCGCGGTGGTGCGGCCGGCGATCTACGAGCTGGCTCGGCGGGAGACGCTGGCCGATGTGATTCGCGCGGCGGGTGGATTCCGGCCGGAGGCGGCGCGCGAGCGCCTCGCGATCCAACGGATCCTGGCGGCAGCCGATCGGACCACGCAGAGCATCGCCCGCCAGACCATCGTCATCCCCCTCCCCAGCGACCAGACCGTCCCCCCCTTCGTTCTTCAGGACGGCGATGTCGTCCAGGTCGATGCGCTGGGGGACGCCGCCGAGCAGTACACCGTCGCGATTACGGGGATGGTGCAGCAGCCGGGGACCTATCCCTGGCGGCCGGGGATCACGTTACGACAGCTGATGATGCTGGCGCGAGGACCGCGGATTGGCGCCGACCTCCGGGAGGCCGAAATCGCGCGGCTGCCGGCGGATCGGACGAACGGCCAGCTCGCGACGACGGTGCGGGTGCCGCTGGATTCGACGTATCTCTTCGAGCGGGATTCGGCGGGCCGCTATATCGGGCCGCCCGGCGTCTCGTTTCCCGCGACGGGCACGGCGGCCGACGTGCCGCTCGAGCCGTTCGACAACGTGTTGGTGTTCCGCCAGCCCGACTTCGAGTTCCAGCGGACGGTGACGATCACCGGCGAGGTGGGTTTCCCCGGCACATATGCGTTGCGGTCCAAGGACGACCGGCTGGCGGATCTGGTGCAGCGTGCCGGCGGTCTCACGCCGCGGGCATATGCCGAGGGAATCCAGTTCGTACGGGCGGAGGACAACCGCGGGCGGATCAACATCGATCTGCCGCGGGCGCTGCGGGAGGCGGGGTCGCGCGATAACGTGATCTTGCAGCCGGGGGATGTGATCACGATTCCCGAGTATCAGCCGAGCGTGCGGGTGGGGGGGGCGGTGAATTCGCCGGGGAGCGTGCTGTACCGGCGGGGCGCCGGGCTCGACTACTATCTCTCGGCGGCGGGCGGGTTCAATCGCGTGGCCGACAAGGGCGCGGTGAGCGTGCGGTTTGCGAACGGCGAGGTGCGGACCAAGTCGCGTTGGCTGTTCGTGTCGTCGTCGCCGACGCCACTTCCCGGCTCCGAGGTTTTTGTCCCCGCGAAAGATCCGAACGAGCCGCGGACGGATATGGTGGCGTTGGTCGGGGCGATCGCGCAGATACTCGCCAGTACGGTGGCGATCATCGTGGTAGCGACGCGGTGAGGACGAACGACGTTCTATCCCAGGATATCGGTGACCGCGAGGGTGATGTCGGGAAGCCGCACCGGGCTGAGGACATCGCCGGGGCCGGCCGAGCGGAGGCGGGCGTAGGCATCGCCCTGCGGCTCCCGGTACACCGCGATGCGATCGGCCGTCAGGTCCACGAGCCACACCTCGGGCACCGCGGCGCGGGCGTAGCGCGGGATCTTGACGTCCCGGTCGTAGGCGAGCGTGGTATCGGCGACCTCGATGACGAGCAGGATGTCCCGCGCGTGCGGGTGGTGCCGGTAGCGATCCGCCCGTCGCTGGAGCACGGTCACGTCCGGCTGGGGCGCGTCGCGTGCCCCGAGCACCACGGGGTTCTGCACGTCAATGATCGCGACCTCGAGGGCATCGCGGGCCAAGAGGTCGTGGAGGCGGCGGACGCAGCTCGCGTGGCGGTCGCCGATGGGCGTCATCTCGACGACCTGACCGGCGATGAGCTCGACGCGCTCGTCCGCGCCGAG
>JAUYMC010000140.1 GCA_030699545.1 Gemmatimonadales bacterium
CGCGAGCAGCGCATCGTTCCCGATCACCCGGAACGGCGCGCGATCGTCGCGCTCGGCGAGCGTCTCACGCCAGCGGTGCAGCTCGCGGAACGCGGCGAGCGAGCGCGGATGCAGGCCCCGGGCGCCCTTCACGCGCAGATGCGTGTCCTCCTCGCCTTCGGCGACGCCGGTCCAGCGCAGCGATTCGAGCTGCGCGAATTCCTCGGCGGCCCAGGTGCGGCGTCCCAACGCTTCGAGCTGTCGCTCGAGGGCGTCCCGCAGCGTCAGGAGGTGATGGGTGTCGGCGGCGGCGTAGTCCAGCATGGCGGGCGGCAGCGGGCGCTGCGACCAGTCGGCCTTCTGGTGCTCCTTGGCGAGCTTCACGCCGGCATATTTGTCGAGCAGCGCGGCCAGACCGATCGCGGGCTCGCCCAACAGCTGGGCGGCGATCCGCGTGTCGAACAGCCGTGTGGCGCGGAATCCGTAATCGCGATCGAGCACGCGCAGGTCGTAGTCGGCGTCGTGAAAGACCTTCTCGATCAGCGGGTCCGCGAGCACGGTGCCGACCGCCGAGAGGTCGTGAACGGCGAGCGGATCGATCAGCGCGGTCTGGCGGGCGGTGGAGAGCTGGACGAGGTAAATGCGGTCGTGGTAACGGTGAAAGCTCGCCGCCTCGGTATCCACGGCGACGCGGGGTTCGCGGCGGACGGCCGCGATCAGATCGGCGAGCGCAGCGGCCGTCTCGATGTAGGTCACGCTTCTGGTTTCCCGAGCGCCTCCATCCCCGCGGCGATCTCCTCGAGCGCTTTCGCCAACGTCTTGTAGAATTCAGGGTCAGGCGGCTGGCCGGGTGTACCCCCGCCGAATGGATCTCCTGCGTACTTGCGCGCGGCGCGCGCCGCGTGCCGGATATAATCGGTGCTCACTCGCATGAATGACTCCGCAGCGTTTGTCACCAAGATACGCGACGCCCTCCGCCCCGGCAGTCTCGGGGCGTCGTGGCCTACGCCCCTCGAGGCGGCGCCGCCATTGGGCGCCGCCATCGGCGTGGACGAGCTGTGGCTGAAGCGGGAGGATCGCGCGGGCGGCAACAAGGTCCGCGGCCTCGAGTTCCTGATGGCCGGCGCGCGGCCGGGGACGGTGTTCGTGACGCTCGGCGGCACCGGCTCGACGCACTGTCTGGCGACGGCGCGCGGGGCGCGCGCGTTGGGATGCCGCGCGGCCGTGGCCCTTTTCCCGCAACCGGAGACGGAGGCGACACGCCCCATCACCGCGGAGCTGGAGCGAGCCGCCCTCGTTGTCCGCGCGCCGGTGAAGATCGCCCTCCCCTGGGCGGTGCTGCGCGCCTGGACCGCCGCCGGACGCTTCGGCGCGGCGCGGCGCTGGATTCCCGGCGGCGGCGCGGCGCCGCCCGCCGTGGCCGGCCATCTGCTCGCCGGCCTCGAGCTCGAACACCAGATGGCGGCGCCACCCGACACCATCGTCGTCCCGCTGGGGACCGGCGGGACCGCGGCGGGGATCGCGCTCGCCGTCGCCTGGCTGCGTTGGCCCACGCGGATCGTCGCCGTCCGCGTCGCTCCGCGGATCGTCGCCAACCGCTGGCGAACGCTGCGGCTCGCGCGCCGCGCGGCCGCGCTCATTGGCATCTCCCCGGGGGCGCTGGCGCTCGACATCGTGAACGGGCTCGGACGGGGATACGGGTATCCGTCCGCCGCCGGCGAGCGGGCGCGACAGCTCGCCGGGAGCCACGGAGTGCGGCTCGACCCCACGTATGGTGCGAAGGCGTTCGCGGCGATCGGACAACCGGGAACGGGGACGGGGCGACGGGTCGTGTTCTGGCATACGTTTCCATGGCCATGATGATTCCTGTTTCGGGTGCGGAGCTGGCGGTCGAGCAGCGTGAAGGGGGTGTTCCCGCACTGCTGTTCATCCACGGATTTCCGCTCGATCACACGTTGTGGCGTCACCAGCTCGACGGACTGACGGCATGGCGCCGGATCGCTCCCGATCTGCGCGGTGCCGGGGCCTCGAGCGTGCCGGCGTCGCCGGCCGAATACTCGACCGCGCGCTACGCCGACGACCTCGTGGAAATGCTCGATGTCTTGAAGGTGAAGGAGGTCGTCGCCTGCGGGTTATCGATGGGTGGATACACGCTGTTCGAGCTGTTCACGCGTCACCCGCGCCGCGTGCGGGCGGCGGTGCTGAGCAACACGCGGGCCGAGGCGGACACGCCGGAGACGCGGGCCGCGCGTGATGCTCTGGCGGGTCTCGCGCGCGAGCGGGGCTCCGTCGCGATCGCCGAGAAGCAGCTGCCGAAGATGCTGTCCCCCGCAACGCTGGCGGGGCGGCCGGCGGTCGTGAAGGAAGCGCGAGACATGATGATGCGCGCCCCGGGCGCGGGCGTGATCGGCGCGCTCCGGGCGTTACGCGATCGGCCGGATCATACGGCGACGCTGCCGGGAATCCGGGTACCGGTGCTGGTGGTGGCGGGGGCCGACGATCAAAACACCACGGCCGATGAGATGGAGCGGATGGCGGGCGTGATCCCTGACGCGCGCTTTACGAAGATCGCGGGAGCGGGCCACCTCACGCCGCTCGAGCAACCGGCGGCGTTCAACGCGGCGCTGTCCGACTTCCTCCGGACGCTCGGCTAGGCCCCTTTGCGCTGCGGCTTGCCGGGTGGGGTTTCGCTCTGGAAGACATCGCGGTTCTTCGCGATGTAGTCCTTCCATTGAGGAGGGACGTCTTCTTCCGGGAAGATCGCGGTGACCGGGCATTCCGGCTCGCACGCCCCGCAGTCGATGCACTCGTCGGGATGGATGTACAGCATGTCCGGTCCCTCATAGATGCAGTCGACCGGACAGACATCCACGCAGGACCGGTCCTTCACGTTAATGCACGGTTCCGCAATGACGTACGGCATTTCTTCTCCTGAGGCGGGAACGGAGAGCGAAAGCCAAACCTAGAAAAGCCGGTGCGCCAGTCAAGGCGCGACCGGAGTTGCGCGCGCGGTACCCACGCGTATCATAGATACCTGTGGGAATCATTCTCCGCCGCCGCAAGGCGGAAACCCGCACCCTCCTGGTCGAGGCTGGTCTGCGGCTCTTCGCGGAGCGGGGCCTCGAGCTGACCACCCTGGACCACGTCGCCGAGGCCGCCGGGTTCACCAAAGGCGCCATTTACCGCCAGTTCCCCTCCAAGGGGGCCTTTCTCCTCACCCTTTTCGAGCAGTACGCGGCGGTGGCGCGGGCCGGCGCCGGTGCTCGCCGCGCGCCCTGGTTCATTCCCTTGACCCTCCAGTTTGCGGCCCAGGCCACGCGCGACCCGCTGCTGCGCCGCCGCTTCGCGGTCGTCCTGGCCGAGGCGCCCGGGGGCACGACGCCGGAAGCCAGGCTCCTCCAGGCCCTCACGCCCATCCTGTCGGGGCCGATGGGTGTTTGACTTCGTCCTCTACTGCTGGTGGGACTGATGGTGACACGTCTGGTGGATCTCAGTCACCCGATCGAGCACGGCATGATCACCTATCCCGGCCTTCCCGCGCCGGTGATCGGAGATTGGCTCAGCCGCGAAGGCTCGCGCGGTCGCTACGCACCGGGCACCACGTTCCACATCGGCAAGATCGAGATGGTCGCGAACACAGGGACGTATGTGGACGCGCCATTTCACCGGCACGAGCATGCGATCGACGTCGCCGGCTTCCCCCTCGACGCCGTGGCCGATCTCGAGGGCTGCGTGGTTCGCGCTGCCGGCCGCGGCCGGCCGCGCGATGCTTCGCTGTTCGGGCGCCAGGACGTCCGCGGGAAGGCAGTGCTGGTGCATACCGGCTGGGACGCGCATTGGCGCACCGACGCCTATGGCACCGGTCATCCGTTCCTCACGCGCGACGCGACGGAGGCGCTCATTCACGGCGGCGCCGCACTGGTCGGGATCGACTCGCTCAACATCGACGACACCGCGGACGGCTCCCGACCCGCCCACACCCTCCTGCTCGGCGCCGGCATCCCGATCGTCGAGCACCTCACCAACCTCGGCGCGCTGCCCGATGCGGGCTTCCGCTTCTACGCGGTTCCGCCGCCGGTCATCGGGATGGGCAGCTTCCCGGTGCGCGCGTTCGCGCGGCTCGACGGCTAACTGCCGGCGAGCGCGCGCACGACATGCGTGAGCCCATCCACGACGCGTGCGGTGCGGTTGTAATCGAGTTTGTCGGGAGTGTCCTGCGGCGTGTGATAGAACGGATAGCGATACGGCGCCGTGTCGCTGATCATGATCGCGGGATAGTCGTTCAGCCAGAACGACCAATGATCGGACCACCAGATGCCGGGGATCCAGCCGGGCGCGGCCGCGCCCTGCGTCGGCATCGTGCCCCGCGCGCGGAAGGCGGCGATCGCGCGATGCAGCAGTCCGCGCGATTTCAGATTCGATACGAATCCGATGAAGTCGCCCACATCGGGGTACGCCAGGTTCAGCGGAAAGGGGTAGCGCTGGCTGCCCTGGTCGTTGTCGTAGTAGCCGATGGACTCGATCGACAGCATGGCCACGATCTGATCGTTGCGGGCCCGCGCGGCCGCCGCGTAATGCCGGCTGCCCATGTCTTTCGTCGCAAAGTTCGGCGGCTCCTCATTGGGGAAGAACACGAACCGCACGGTGCGGTTCAGCGGGGTACCCGCCAGCACCCGCGCCAGCTCGAGCACGCCGGCGACGCCGCTCGCGTTATCGTCGGCCCCGGGCGCGTCTTCCGCCGTGTCGTAGTGCGCGCCGAGCACGACGACTTCGTGGCCGAGCGCCGCCCCCGGCAGCGTCGCCTCGAGGTTGCGATACGTGCGGCGGTCGGCGGTGAACTCCTGCGAGGAAACGTGATAGCCGAGCGCGGTCAGCTCGCGCTCGATGTAGCTCGCCGCGCGCTGCACGTTGGCGTACGTCTCGTCGCTCCGCACCCCGATCTCCCCCGCCAGCGCGTGCACGTGGCGGGAGAGACCGTCGCGCAAGGCGATTTGGGCGGAAGTCAGCGGGGGGAGCGGCCCGGTGAACGACGGCCCCGGCATTTTCACGGTCAACAACCAGATGAACAGGAATACCAACGGAAGAAGGCTCAGCAGCGCGATCATGCGAATCAGCCCCCAGCGCGTGCGGGGAACAATGGCGAGGCGCATGCGGGTAAGATAGCTTCACGAAAACCCGTCTCCGGGGGGAAGCACCGATGACCGTCGTCCGTCACGCGCTCGCGCTGCTGCTGCTCGTTCCCGCCGCACTCTCCGCTCAACGCACCCAGAAGCCCACGCTGCACGGCCGTCATTGGATCGCGATCACGGGCAAGCCCCTCGCCGCGACCGCGGGGGCGATGATGTTCCAGAAGGGCGGCAATCCGGTCGACGCGGCCTGTGCCATGCTCGCTGCGACCAGCACGATGTGGGACGTGCTCTCCTGGGGCGGCGAAACCCAGGCGCTGATCTACAATCCGCGCACCGGGAACGTCATCGCCATCAACTCGGTCGGCGTCGCGCCCACCGGTGCGACCGCAGCCGCCTATCGCGCGCGCGGACTGGCGTATCCGCCGGAGTTCGGACCGCTGGCCGCGATCACGCCGGGCACGCCCGGCGGCCTGATGGTCATGCTGGCGGAGTACGGGAAGCTCAGCCTGCGCGAGGTCCTGGAGCCCGCGATCCGGATGGCGGACGGCTATCCCATCGAAGCGCAAACGGCGAACTCGATCGAGCGCAACAAAGCCCGTCTCAAGCAGTGGCAATACTCCCGCGCCGTCATGCTGCCGCACCTCGGCCAGGAGCGGGAAGCGCCCGCGGCGGGCGAGATCTTCCGGCAGGCGGACCTCGCGGCGACGCTGCGCAAGCTCGTCGAGGCGGAGCAGCAGGCGCTGCGCCGCGGCCGCAGCCGGCGCGAGGCGATCATGGCGGCCTTCGACCGCTTCTATAAAGGAGACATCGCCCGGGAGTACGTCCGCGGGCTGCGCGAGGAAGGCGGTCTCGTCACGCTCGAGGATCTGGCCACCTGGCGCGTGAAAATCGAAGAGCCGGTCATGACGACCTATCGCGGCATCGAGGTCTACAAGCTGCAGCCGTGGACACAGGGTCCTGTGCTGCTCCAGGCGCTGAATATCCTCGAGGGCTTCGACGTCAAGGCGATGGGTTACAACAGCACGCGCTACATCCACACGCTCTATCAGGCGATGAATCTCGCCTTCGCCGATCGCGACTTCTATTACGGCGATCCGGCGTTCCCACCCGAGGAGCCGATTCGCGGCTTGCTGTCGAAGGAATACGCCCGCCAGCGGGCGCAGCTGATAAATCCCGAGCGCAACGATCCGCGCATCAAGCCCGGCGACCCCTATCCCTTCCAGGGCGGTGCCAATCCGTATTTGCGGCTGCTCGAGAACTGGCCCCCCCCGCCGCTGCCGGCGCGCCCGGCGGCGACGTCGGAAGGCATCGGCTCGGCGGAATTCGACGAAGCGTTCACGCGCGGCACGACGTCCATCGAAGCGGCCGACACGTCGGGGTGGGTCGTCTCGATCACGCCGTCGGGCGGCTGGATTCCCGCGGTGATCGCCGGCCGCACCGGGATCGGCGTCAGCCAGCGGGCGCAGCAGTTCGTCGTCGACTCGGCCGACAATCCGTTCAACGTGATCCAGCCCGGCCAGCGACCGCGCGTCACGCTGACGCCCAGCCTCGCGCTCAGGGATGGCAAGCCGTTCCTGGCGTTTGCGGTGCAGGGGGGCGACACGCAGGACCAGAATCTCCTGCAGTTCTTCCTCAACGTCGTCGAGTTCGGGATGGATGTGCAGGAGGCGGTGGAGGCGGCGAACATCAACAGCTACCAGATGCGCAATTCGTTCGACGACCATGCGTCGCAGCCGGGGCGCATGACGTTGCGGGCCGACACGCCGCCGTGGGTGCGGCGCGAGCTGCGGACGATGGGCTACCGGCTCGACTTCCAGGAGCGCACGTCGGGCCCGATCAACGCGATTTTCTTCGACTGGAAGCACGGCACGTTCTGGGGCGGGTCGAGCAACCACGGCGAGGACTATGGGATCGCGTGGTGATATCCGGCACTAACCAGTAGCGTTCCGCTTCCCGCGGAGTGGCTAGTCCGCCTCCACAGCTTCGCGCGTCGGTTTCTTCTCCGGCTCCCGGAGGCCCAGCGACCGCTCGATCTCCCGGGTGATGTGCATCGAGCAGAACTTGGGCCCGCACATCGCGCAGAACTCGGCGCTCTTGAAGTACTCCGCCGGCAGCGCTTCGTCGTGCAGCTCGCGCGCCCGCGCCGGATCGAGCGCCAGCCGGAACTGTTCGTTCCAGTCGAACGCATAGCGCGCCCGTGACAGCGCGTCGTCCCGCTCCGTCGCCCCGGGACGGCGCCGCGCGATATCGGCGGCGTGCGCCGCGATCTTGTACGCGATCACGCCCTCCCGGACCTCCTCGGCGTTCGGCAGGCCGAGGTGCTCCTTGCGCGTGACGTAGCACAGCATGTCGGCGCCGAACCACCCGATCATCGCCGCACCGATCGCGGAGGTGATGTGGTCGTACCCGGGCGCGACGTCGGTGACGAGCGGCCCCAGCGTGTAGAAGGGCGCGCCGTGGCACAGCTCCTTCTCGAGGCGCACGTTCACCTCGATCTGGTGCATCGGGATGTGTCCCGGACCCTCGATCATCACCTGGACGTCTCTGTCCCACGCCCGCTCAGTCAGCTCGCCCAGCACCGTCAGCTCGGCGAGCTGCGCCTTGTCCGTCGCGTCGGCGATCGAGCCGGGCCGCAGCCCGTCGCCGAGCGAGAGGGTGACGTCGTATTCGCGCGCGATGTCGAGCAGCCGGTCGTAATGCTCGTACAGCGGATTCTGCTTGCCGTGCTTCGTCATCCAGTAGGCCATCAGCGAGCCGCCGCGGCTCACGATGCCGGTCACGCGGCCGAGCGCGAGCCCCACATGCTCGCGCAGAATTCCCGCGTGCACCGTGATGTAGTCGACGCCCTGCTGAGCCTGATGCTCGATGTTGTCGAAGATCAGATCGACGTCCACCTGCTCGATGTCGCCGGCGATCTGGATCGCCTGATAGATCGGCACGGTGCCGATGGGGACGGGCGCAGCGGCGATGATCGCTTCGCGGATCGCGTCGATGTCGCCGCCGGTCGACAGGTCCATGACGGTGTCGGCGCCGTAGTGCACGGCGTGGTGGAGCTTCTCGAGCTCGCCGTCGATGTTCGACTCGACCGCCGAGTTGCCGATGTTCGCGTTGATCTTCACCGCCGCCACGCTCCCGACGGCCATCGGATCGAGCCGCTGTTTCAGATGATTGACGTTGGCGGGGATGATGAGGCGCCCGCTCGCGACTTCGTCACGGATCAGCTCGGGCGCCAGGCCTTCGCGCTCGGCGACGCGGCGTATTTCGGGGGTGATCGTGCCCTGGCGGGCGTGGTACATCTGAGTGCGGCAGGTCATGCGGACTCCCTTCGCCGGTACGAACCGGATCAGGTTCTGAGGGTGTGATCTCAGCCCGCGGACGTGACTACTGGCGGGCACCCCTGTCGACAGCCAAATCTAGCACATGCAGCGCTCGGAGCCGTAGCCTCCATGCCCGGCGTCGTCCGGCCCATCGCCATGCCCGGCATTCACGACCGCTTCTGGCCGTTCTTCGACGCGCTGGTCGCGGGTGAGCGCGGGGGTCTGTCCGTCCTCGACGCCGGCGCGGGCCATGGGGCGCTCACCCAACGCCTGCACGAGGCCGGGTTCCGCGTGTCCGCCTGCGACTTCGCGCCCCACGAATTCCATTACCCCGGCGTCGAATGCCGTCGCGCCGATCTGACCCGGGCGCTGCCCTACGACGATACCGCGTTCGACGTGGTCGTCGCCGTGGAAGTCATGGAGCACCTGGTGGATCACGAGACGTTTTTTCACGAGGCCGCGCGCGTGCTGCGGCCCGCCGGACGGCTGCTGGTATCCACCCCCAACATCGTGTCGCTCAAGTCGCGGCTGCGGTTCCTGCTGACGGGCTTCTTCTACAGCTTCAAGCCGATCGTGCGGGAGCGTGACGACGGCCTGCAACACGTCTCGTCCCTGACCCTCGACCAGCTCCGCTACGTCGCGGGGCGCAGCGGCCTCGCCCTGGAACGGGTGGCCTGCGACAAACACCAAACCACGTCGCGCGCCCTGCTGTGGCTGGCGCCGCTGGGCTACGTCTACAGTCGCGTGGCGGGGATCGACTTCGCCATACACAACACCATCGACCTGCTGCTCGGCCGCGTCCTGTTCCTGGCCTTCCGCAAGACCTGACGCGTGGGCAGCGGCGATATCGCCCACGGACGTGCTAGACTTCGCGGGGGCGCGGCGGGCCGTAGCGGTCCGCCGGCTTATGCAGCTTCTCCCACTCACTCCGGAAGGCGAAGGGGTCGAGCCCGCTCGGCCGGTCGAGGGCGAGGATGCCGTCGAGGTGATCCAGCTCATGCTGGAGCAGCTCGGCCATCGGGCCCTCGAGCTCCATCGTCACGTCCTTCCCCTTGAGGTCGGTATAGCGCAACGTCGCCCGGTAGGCGCGATTCACGCGAACCAGCAAGTTGGGGAAGGAGAAGCAGTCGTCCCAGACCAGGAAGTCCTCGGCCCCGACGTCGGTGATCTCGGGGTTCACCAGGACCGCCCGGAACTTGGGCTTGTTGATCTCGACGAAGATCACGCGCACGGGCGCGCCGATCTGGGGGGCCGCGAGGGCGCGTCCCAGATCGTACTTTTTCCGGGCGACCCGCAGTGTATCGCGCAGGTCGTCCGCGATCAGCCGCACGGCGGGCGACTTGGGATCGTGGACCGGCTCACACCGGACCCGCAGAATCGGGTCGCCAAGCTGGCGAATGCGACGGCTTGCCATGGGGACGCCTAATGTGGGGGTTTAGGCCCGGCATGCAACCCTATCCAGTATGAGCGGATGCCTGTAGCAGGGGTGGTGCTCGCCGCGGGCCGGTCGGCCAGAATGGGCTCCCCCAAGGCGTTACTGGACTTCCGCGGCATGCCGTTCGCCGTGCGCATCCTCCAGGCCCTGGAAGCCCTCGAGGTCAAGACGCGCGTGGTGGTCATCGGTCCGGACGGCGCGCGGATCCGGCCCGCCTTGGCTGACCACGATTGCATGATCGTGCAAAACGACGACGTGGATGGAGGCCCCATTGCCTCGTTGCGCGTCGCGCTCGAGGCCCTCGAGCCATTCCGTCTCGCCGCCGCGCTGGTGTGGCCGGTCGATCTTCCGCACGTACGGCTGGCGACGGTGGAGCGTCTGCTCGAAGCGCTGCGTCGGTCCACCGGCACCCCCCCAGCCGCCGTCATTCCGACGTTCGGCGAGCGGCGCGGCCATCCGGTCATCTGGAGCTCGTCGGTTTTTGCTGAGCTACTGGAAAGCCCGGCGGCCACGAGCGAAGGCGCCCGCGCCGTGCTGCACAGCCATGGGGACCGGTTGCGGTCGGTGGGGGTGGACGATCCCGCCGTGATCGACCAGGTCAACACGCCGGAAGATTATGAACGGCTGGTCAGGGACTGGAATCGCGACATCTACTAGCGGAATCCCGACAAATTCATTAGGATTGAGTTCTGTCGGGGCCAGTATGGTCCCAAGCTCATGTGCATTAAGGACTTCCAGGAGTTGGGATGACCAGTATCGAGACACAAGTCCAGCAGCCCTACAAGTACGGATTCGTGACCGACATCGAATCCGAAGTCGTGCCTGCGGGCCTGAACGAGGACGTCATCCGCCTCATCTCGACCAAGAAGGGCGAGCCGGAGTGGATGCTCGATTGGCGGCTCAAGGCCTATCGCAACTGGCTGAAGATGCAGGAACCGCATTGGCCCAACGTGCGATACGGCCCGATCGACTATCAGGCGATCAGCTATTACGCCGCGCCCAAGAAGCTCCCCAAGCTCGACTCGCTCGATCAAGTCGATCCCAAGCTCGTCGCGACGTTCGAAAAGCTGGGCATCCCCATCGAAGAGCAGAAGCGCCTGTCGGGGGTCGCCGTCGACGCCGTCTTTGACAGCGTCTCCGTGGCCACGACGTTCCAGGCCGAGCTCGCCAAGTATGGGGTGATCTTCTGTCCCATTTCCGAGGCGATCCGCGAGCACCCCGACCTGGTCCGGAAGTATCTCGGCACCGTCGTGCCGTACAACGACAACTTCTTCGCGGCGCTCAACTCGGCCGTCTTCACCGACGGATCGTTCGTGTACGTGCCCAAGGGCGTGCGCTGCCCGATGGAGCTGTCGACCTACTTCCGGATCAACGCGGCGTCGACGGGACAATTCGAGCGCACCCTGATCATCGCCGACGAGGGCAGCCACGTCAGCTACCTCGAGGGCTGCTCGGCCCCGATGCGCGACGAGAACCAGCTGCATGCCGCGGTCGTCGAGCTGGTCGCGCTCGACCGCGCGACGATCAAATACTCGACGATCCAGAACTGGTATCCGGGTGATGAAGAAGGAAAGGGCGGCATCTACAACTTCGTCACGAAGCGCGGCAAGTGCGCCGGACTGAACTCCAAGATTTCCTGGACGCAGGTCGAGACGGGCTCGGCGATCACCTGGAAGTATCCCAGCTGCATCCTTCAGGGCGACAACTCGATCGGCGAGTTCTACTCCGTCGCGGTGACCAGCCGCCGGCAGCAGGCCGACACCGGCACGAAGATGATCCATCTCGGGAAGAACACGCGCAGCACGAT
>JAUYMC010000151.1 GCA_030699545.1 Gemmatimonadales bacterium
CCGGCGGCCAGCACCGACCCCTCGAGGAACGGGACGGCCTCGTCGAGGATCGCCCGGTCAGCAGTCAGGTCGAGATAGTGGCTCGCCACGTAGGGCAGCCAAAGAAGATCGTCCGAGATGCGGGTGCGCACGCCGCGGCCGACCGGTTCGTGCCACCAATGCTGTACGTCGCCTTCGACGAATTGGCGTGACGCAGCCTTCAGGATCTGCGCGCGCGTCAGGTCGGGCCGCGAGACGGTGAGCGCCATGACGTCCTGCAGTTGGTCGCGGAAGCCATAGGCGCCGCTGGCCTGGTAGAACGCCGTCCGTGCCCAGAGGCGGCAGGCAAGCGTCTGGTAGAGGAGCCACTGATTCAGCAGGAGGTCGAGTGAGCGGTCGGGGGTCCTCACCTGTACCGTGCTCAACACCTCGGCCCACCCGTCGCTGACCGCCTTGAGCCGCGCGTCGAGATCATCGGACCGGTATCGCTGAATCAGCGCCCGCGCCTGTTCGCGGGTCTCGGTCTGACCGAGAAAGCAGACCACGGAGGTGTGCCCTCCGGCGGGAATCTCGACGGTGGCCTGCAGCGCACAGCAGGGGTCGAACGCCGCCCCGCTGCGTCCCGACAGTCGTTCGCGGCGGCCGAGCGAGGCCGGCCGGTCGGGTGCACCGTTCCGGCCCAGGAATTCTGTCCGGTCACCGGTCCAGGCCGTCTGTGCGCCATTGAGGTCGGCGAAGGCGATCCGGGTGCCGAAGTCCCCGCTCCAAGGGTTCCGCGCGAACATCGCTCCCGTGGCGGCGTCCATCTCGGTGATCACGAACGGCGCGGAGCCGCTCCGCGATCCTCCCAGGACCCATTCGAGATAGGCCGTCACCGACAGGCGCCTCGAGTGGGGAGAATGATTCGTCAGGGTGAGGCGGGAGATCTTGATCGGATCGTCCACGGGCACGAACTGCAGCAACTCGAGCGCCACGTCATGCGCGTCGTACGCGAACCGGGTATAGCCGTGGCCGTGTCGCACCACGTACTCGCCGCTAAGCTCGTGAATGGGCAGCGGCGTGGGACTCCACAACTCCCCGGAGTCGTCATCGCGAACGTAGAACATCTCACTGGGCGGATCGCTCACCGGATCGTTTGACCAGGCGGTGAGCCGGTTCTCCTGACTGTTGATGGACCACGTGCAGCCCGCCCCCGCCTCGGAGACGAGGCATCCAAAGTTCGGGTTGGCAATCACGTTGATCCATGGCGCCGGCGTCCAGTGCCCCGCGCGGAGGATGGTCACGTACTCCCGCCCGTCGGCGTCGAAGCCGCCGAGGCCGTTGAAGAATTCGAGCGCTGGGCCCGGCTCCGCCGTCTCCCGGGCGGCCGTCACCGCCGCCGGATGTGGGCGCGGGGCGTTGACCGGGGCGGCATCGGCGCGGTGGGCTCGCGCGACCTGCTCGGCCAGGGTCCCGCGCCTGCTCGAGAGCTCGACGCGGGCCACACTCTCCAGGACGTCGCGCTGCGCGGCCGTCACCCGGTCCGCCCGGAGCGTGAACACCATCCCTTGGGACTCCGACCCCTCGGGGCACGGCATGGACTGGCTCGTCCCGACGAGGGTCTCGAGCAGGGTCTGCAGACCCTGCACACCCGAGGGCGCGCGGTCGTTCAGAATCACGAGATCGACCGCCAGGCGCTTCATCCGCCAGTACGCGTGCGCACGCAGCAACTGCCGTACGATGCCGATGTCGTCGGCCTCGTCGATCTCCACGAAGACGATGGGCAGGTCTCCCGAGATCCCGTGCGCCCGGAGCGCCGCAACCCCTTCCGCGTGGCGCGCGAGTACCTCGGCGGAGGCCCGCAGCGCCCGATCCACAAACAGGATGGACCCGCCGAGCGCCTGGAACAGGTTGGCCTCGTCGGGCCCGATGCCGAGGTGGCGCAGCTGGACCTCTGCCTGCGTCCTGGCAAGGGTGGCGACCCGCTCGAACGTCGTGACGTCGTGGTACTTGTCCGCGAGGTCGAGGACCGCGCTCCGTGAGCGCGCCACCAGCGTGGAGAATACCACGCGCACGGTCTGGCCTGGGCGGACACGCACCCGGCGCCGGAGACTGACGATCGGGTCGAGCACGGGGCCAACGGTCTTGGATAGCCGCTGGCCGTCCGTCTCCGCATGGGGGGCGCGCACGCTGCGCCCGCGGCCGAGAAACTGCCCGCGATCGCTCTCCCACTCCAGATCGACGATCGTCTCGCCCTCAACCGCGAGCACATGGGCGAGCCAGACCTCGGCGTCTTCCGGTGCCCGCCGCCGCCGCGTGGCGAGTAGCGTGTCACGCGCGGGAATGCTCTCGGTTTGGATGAACAGATTCGAGAACGCGGGGTGGGCCGCGTCCCCCGCGGCCGACGCGAGCACGATCTCCGCGTACGACGTGACCTCGATGGTGCGCGTCCGCCGGCCGGAGTTCGTGAGTGAGACTCGGCGAACTTCGGCGTCATCCTCCCACGACACGATCACCTCGAGCCGGGTCCCGATCCCCCCGTCGCGGCGGATAAACTCCGCGCGGCCCTCGGCGAAGGAGACGTCGTAGCTCTCCGGGGCTTTCGCGCTCGGTTGGAAACCGGCCGACCAGCGCTCGCCGCTCGCGACGTCGCGGAAAAAGATGTACGAACCGCTGTCGTCGCGGATCGCGTCCTCACGCCACCGCGTGATCGCGAGGTCCCGCCAGCGGCTGTACCCCGACCCCGCGGCGGTGATCATCACGGTGTAGCGCCCGTTGGAGAGGAGCTGAGTCTGCGGCGTCGCGCCGTGCGGGGACGAGAAATGGCGGGTCTGCGGCGCCACCACGTCGCGCACGGTCCCGACGGCGCGGCGCCGGGATCTCATCCAGGGTCCCCCTGCGGAACCGCGTGAGAGAGCCAGCCACCGGCGAATCCGGCGGCCCGCAGACCGGCGACGATGGGTGGACACCCGCGTGTCAATCGCCACATCAGCCCCGATTGGTGGTTCGCGATCATCACGACGATCGGCCCCTGGTTGAGGCCGAAGTGCCACGGCGACACCCACCCGTGCGGGGCACCACTGCCATCAGGAAACGTCTGATTGAACGTCGCCTTGAAGCCGTACGGATGGACGTCCGAGGGGTGCAGCCGGTCACAGTGCGCGATCGTCGGCAGGATAATCTCCGGCGCGAACGGCAGCGATGCGATCACGGCCCAGGGAGCGATCGTGCCGTCGTCGGGGCCGTCGGGCACCCCCCGGGCGCGGTAGTCGAAGAACCGCCGCTCGACGCCGTCCACCTCGCGCGTGATCTCGCCCGGTCCGTCGCTCGCGGTGATCCCCCAGCAGACCTCCCCGTATCCCGCATAGCCCCCGGGATTGCGGATGCCGTACTGCTGCTGCACGAGGGTGGCGCGCCGGCTGTTCTCGAAGTAGTCGATCCCGTATTCCCGCATGAACGCGTCCTGGATGCCGCGAAAATCGATCCACACGTGGGAGAGCTGGTGCGTGAACAGCGGTCCCGCGTACAGGAATTGGATATCGTAGACGGTCTTCCATTGATACGTCGACGCCCACGCCCGATAGCTTTCCGCGGAGAGCGGGTGCGTC
>JAUYMC010000154.1 GCA_030699545.1 Gemmatimonadales bacterium
CCTGAGCACTAGTGCGAAAGGTAAACCACGCCACCCTTCATCACGAACCGGACGCGTTGCAGTTCCGTGATGTCGCGTAGCGGATCGCCCGCCACCGCGACCAGATCGGCGTACCGTCCGGGCGCCACCGCGCCGAGATGGCGCTCCTGACCCAGCAGCGCGGCGTCGACCGACGTGCCCGATTGAATGGCCTGCATCGGCGTCATCCCGTACCGCACGTAGTACTCGAACTCCTTCGCCTGATTGATCTCGGTCCAGGGAAACCCGCCCACGTCGGTCCCGAGCGCGATCCGGACGCCGCGGCGCACGGCGCGCCCAAACGCGCGCCGCTGGTGCTCCACCAGGACGGGCCAGATGCCGCCGCGCGGCGGCGCGACGTACATCCCGACCGTCACGGTCGGCGCCCAGTAGGCCCCGGCCTTCACCATCGCGTCCATCAGCGAGTCGCTCATGCCGTGGCCGTGCTCGATCGTCTGCGCGCCGGCGCGCAGCGCGGCCGCGATGCCGTCGGTGCCGATCGCGTGCGCTGCCGTGCGGCGGCCGAGGCGCTGCGTCTCGTCCACGATCGCGCGCGCTTCGGCATCGGTGAAGTTCACCCAGCTGCGCAGCACGCTGTCGGCCGTGAAGTAGTAGCGGCGGTCACTGTAATACTTGATCCAGTCCGCGCCATGCCCCACCTGCTGGCGCACGGCCAGCCGCGCGTTCTCCACGCCGTCCACCGGCTGCACGCCGTGCGGCAGCTCGAGCTCCCAGTTCGGCGACAGGATCGGATACATCCCCGTCGGCGCCATCGCGCGCGTCGACGCGAAGATGCGCGGACCCGGCACTTCGCCGCGATTCACCGCCCGCTTGACGTCGACGTCGGCGAACATGGCGCCTTCCGTCTCGACGTCGCGGATCGTCGTGAATCCGTGCTCCAGCGCGATCCGCGCGTTGCGCGCCGCCAGAATCGCGCGATACGGGGTGGACTGAAACAGCAGCTGCTCGTTGTAGGACTCGCTCGTCGGGTCGCCGTTGAGCAGCAGGTGCGTGTGGGTGTCGATGAAGCCGGGGAGCACCGTCATCGGCGACAGGTCGATCACCCGCGCGCCCGGCGCCTGGGGCTCGATCTGCGCGAGGGGCCCAACCGCCCGGATGCGCTCCCCCTCGATCAGGATCCCCACGTTGGTCTGCACCCGGTCGGTGCGCCCGTCGATGAGGCGGCCCGCCTTGATGAGCACGGGCGGCGCGGCGGGAGCGACGGGCGGCGTCTGCGCCGCAAGCGGGACGGCCGCGAGTGCCAGCAACACCAGGTGACGCATGACACGGCTCCGGGGAATGGGCGCGGCAAATCTAGCCGGGCCCGGGGGTCGGCGGTAAGCTTCCCGCGAGCGCCCTTCCCCCGGACCGGAGGCTTCATGCAGATCGCGATCGACTCCGCCTTTGACCGTGATCTCTTCCTGCTGCGCCAGCAGCTGCTGCGGATTTCCGAGAAGTACGACGTTTGCGATGAAACGGGCGCCAACATCCTGTACGTCGAGCGGCCCGCGCACTTCCTCCGCAACGTCGGCGCGTTCCTGGCCGGGATGAGCGGGGCGACCGCGGTGTTCCTGGGCCTGGTGACGATCGCGAACCAGACGCCGGAGACCAGCGCCGCCCGCGGCATTCTGGTCGTCGCGGCCGCCGTGCTCGGGCTCGTCACGCTGTTCGGCGTGGCGATTCCGCTGTCCGCCAAGCGACACGTGACGGTCTATCGCGATGGATCGAAGCGCGATCGCCTGCTCGAGATTCTCCAGGACAAGAAATTTCAGCCGATCACGATGACCTACACGGTGCGCGACTTCCGCGGGCAGCCCCTCGCACGCCTCGCCAAGAACTGGCTCTACAACATCTTCCGAAAGCGGTGGTACGTGTACGCACCGGGACCGGCAAACGACCCGCTGTTCGTCGCCAAGGAAGATTCCGTGCTCCGCTCGCTGCTCCGGCGCTTCCTGGGCCCCGTCTTTGGCCTGCTGCGCACGAACTTCATCATCCTTCGCCCGGAGAGCGACGACGTCATCGGGGAGTTCAAGCGGAACTTCACGATTCTGGACCGCTACGTGCTCGACATGAGTGCCGATCCGCAGCACCTGATGGACCGCCGCATTGCGCTGGCGCTGGGAGTCATGCTGGATACGGGGGAGCGCCGCTAGCCTCTTTCCGCAGCGGTTCCTCGCTAGATTACGGCATGGCCACCACCGCCCCACCCAAACGGCCGGCCACCCGCGCCACGGCCGACGAAGCCCGCGACGTCGCGGAAGCCGCGCGCGAGGAACAGTGGGCCGCGCCCAGTTTCGTGCGCGATCTCTTCCTCGGCAAGCTGCGGATGGACCTGATCCACCCCTACCCCGAGCAGGATCCCGACGAAGTCGCCCGCGCCAAGCCGTTCCTCGACAAGCTCGAGCGCTTCCTGCGCGAGAAGGTCGACTCCGACCGGATCGATCGGGAGGGCGAGATCCCCGACGCCGTCGTCGACGGCCTGAAGGCGCTCGGGGCCTTCGGCATCAAGATCCCCCGGGAATACGGCGGGCTCGGGCTGTCGCAGCTGTCCTACATGAAAGCCATCGCGCTCGTGTCGTCCGTCGATGGCTCGCTCACCGCCCTGCTCTCGGCGCACCAGTCCATCGGCGTCCCGCAGCCGCTCAAGATGTTCGGAACCGACGCGCAAAAGCAGAAATTCTTCCCCCGGCTCGCCAAGGGCGCGATCTCCGCCTTTGCGCTCACGGAGGACGGCGTGGGCTCCGACCCCGCCGCCATGGAGACGAGCGCCGTCCCGAGCGACGACGGCGAGGCGTGGATCCTGAACGGCGAGAAGCTGTGGTGCACCAACGGGACGAAGGCCGAGCTGATGGTCGTGATGGCGCGGACGCCGTCGAAGGTGGTGGGCGGGAAGGAAAAGAAGCAGATCACCGCGTTTATCGTCGAAGCCGACTGGCCGGGCGTAGAGATCGCGCACCGCTGTCACTTCATGGGTCTGAAAGCGCTGTACAACGGCGTGATCCGCTTCACCAACGTGCGCGTCCCGAAGGAAAACGTGCTGTGGGGCGAGGGCAAAGGCCTGAAGCTCGCGCTCATCACGCTGAACACGGGCCGGCTCACGCTGCCGATCTCGTCCGTCGCGGCCGGAAAGCGCTGCCTCGAGATCGCGCGCCGCTGGTCGGCGGAGCGCGTGCAGTGGGGCAAGCCCATCGGCCAGCATGACGCGATCGCACAAAAGCTCGGCACGATGGCCGCGAACACGTTCGCGATGGAAGCGGTCGCGGAGCTGTGCGGCGCGATGGCGGAGCGCGGCGGCTACGACATCCGGCTGGAAGCGGCGATCGCCAAGCTGTACAACTCCGAAGCGGGCTGGCGGATCATCGACGACACCGTGCAGATCCGCGGCGGCCGCGGCTACGAGACCGCCGACTCACTGCGGGCACGCGGCGAAGAGCCGATCCCGGTCGAGCGCATGCTGCGCGACTTCCGGATCAATTTGATCTTCGAGGGCTCCTCCGAGATCATGCACCTCTTCATCGCGCGCGAGGCGGTGGACAAGCATCTCCAGACCGCCGGCGATGTCGTCATGCCCGGCAAGACGCTCGGCCAGCGGCTCGCCGGTCTCGCCCGCTCGGCGGCGTTTTACGGCTGGTGGTATCCGTCCCGCTGGCTGGGCTGGAGCCGGTGGCCGCGCTACGAGGAATT
>JAUYMC010000163.1 GCA_030699545.1 Gemmatimonadales bacterium
ACCGTGGGTGCCGGCTTGGCGGCCTTGACGGGCAACCCGATCCTGGCGGCCGTGGGCGCTTTGGCCGGGTCGGTGGCGGGCTCGATCCTGGCCCGGCCGACGCTCACACCGGAGGCGCCGGCCGAGCGCGCCGAGCGGCCGCGCCGCGAAGTCGCCCGGGGCGGCGGCGGTGGCGGCGGTCAGCTGCTTCACTTCCCGCGCCGACCACGAGCCGCCAACCGAAACTGAACGAGATGAGCCGCCAAGGACAGATCTCCATCGAGAAGGCCCAGCACTTTCTCGCCAAGGCCGACCAGGAGGAACGGTCGTACGACAAGATCCTCCCGCTCATGCTCGCCTACCACCACGCCGAGTCGGCGTCGGCCGCAGAGCGAGGGGGGTCGGTGCTGCGCAAGCAGGCCGACGACATGACGTGGAAGATCCTGGACGAGATGACGAACGCGTGTGCGGAGGGGTGTGAGTGCCCGCGACGTGCGAACCAGGGCAAGGATCTGCGCGCGCTCGTCGAGGCGGCCGAGACCGAGCTTGCCTCGGCACGCGAGAGCCAGCAGCGCGACCCTCAACGCGCGATCCAAGACAGCGTGCTCGCGGCCTACTACGCCGGCGCCGCCATCCACCAGGCCCGCAAGGAACGCTCGGCCTCGGCGCTGGATCGCGCCCACTCGGTCTTTTTTCACGCAGCCCAGATCGCCCAACTTGCCTGCGGCACCGAGTCCCAACATGTGCAGGCCCGCTACGCCCCCAATCAGTTGCCCGGCGGCGACATCGGATACGAGCTCCGCGACGACCTGATGGCGCAGGCGGAAGACTGCGGGGAGATGGGGGATCTGGACTGCATGAAGGGCGTCCTTCGAAGCGCGCGCAAGGAACTCAAGAAGGACCAAGAGCTGCTCGCCGACGTCGAGAACGTGGTCGAGACCTACTTCCCGGAGCTCTTGCAGCGATCCACGAACAAGGGGGTGGCGCCCGAGGAGAAAGAACGCAGGCGCCAACGCGAGGAGCGCGGCGAGAAGTCCAAGGGAAAGCGCCAGCGCGATCGTGCCCGCGAGCGCGCCCACGCCCGTGGCTACGCGCGCGGCCGCTCCCGCAACCCGCTCGGAACGCTCGAGGACCTCCCCAAGGGCAAGCGCATGTGGGAGGCGGTCTACAAGTCGGCGCAAGAGCGTGGTTTTGCGGACGACAGGGCTGCGCGGCAGGCGTGGGGCGCGGTCAAGGCCGCTGGCTACGCGCAGGACGACAAGGGTGTCTGGCAGGCCCCTCGCGCCAACAACTCTTCCGGCCCCGCGTTCGCCACCACCGACCGGCCGTCGCCGCGCCCGAGCAAGCCACCGCTCCCGGCCTCGGTCACGGGCCCCTTGCGCGTCAAGTCGCAGACCGACGGCCTTTGGGTGGTCGGTCGCGGGATCGTGGTGCCCGTGGAGTCGCGCGACGAGGGCCGCTACCTGATCGAGCAGCTGGGCCGGCGCCGCAATCCTCCCGACGCGACGCAGCTTCGATTTTCGTCGCACGACGACCTCGCGCAGGCGCTGCACGCCATGGACGTGGCCGCGCGCCCGAGTCGGCACGCCCGGCCGATCATGTTCGAGCTCGACTGGGACGACCGCACGATCACGCTCGACGGCCAGCCCGACGACCCAGCGGTGGCCAACGCCATCGCCGCCATCGACTACGCCAAGATCGGCTTCGACACCTCCGCGCGCGCCGCAAATCCCGCCGACGGCAGTCGCGGTCGCTCCGCCGCCTACGCGTTTTTGGGCAACGTAATCGGGTCGATCCTGGGCTTCGGCTTGGGGGCCTTGGTGGGCGCGCTCGCGGGCGCCGCCTTGGCGGGGGCTGGCGGGGCCGGGGTGGGCGTGGTCGTGGGTGGGCTCGCCGGGACCTACGGCGGCGGGATCTACGGCGCGGGCTACGGCGCGGCCGAGGGCGCGCCCAAGGGTCTCGAGAAGGACGCGAAGGTGGGCGGCGCGATCGGGGCCGCGATCCCGTGGGTGAACCTGTTCACGGCGCCGCTGGGCGCGTACCTGGCGACGGACTGAGACCATGGCGAAGACCCGCACGCGCAAGCGCAACGACGAGCGCGGATCCATGCAGGGGTTCGATGCCGCGGCCGCGCGATCCGAGCGCAGTCTCTATGCGGCCCAAGACGCGCTCGGGCGCCTCGGGCAGGCGCGGGACGAGGCGCAGCGGCGGCAGATCCTGGGCGCGTTGCTCGAGCAGCTCATGGAGGCGTCGTACGCCCTAGGGTTGGCCGAGGGTCATCTGCGAGCCGCCGGCCGGTCGGATCCGTTCAAGGTGCCGCGGTACCGGCAGGTCGCCGAGCTTTTCACGGACACATGGGGCGTCGTTCGCGAGCGCCGTGTCGCCAACGTGGGCGATCGCGGGCAAGCGGCGATGGCCGCGGGTCTGACGGCTGTCGCGGGCGCGCTGCTCGGCGGCCTGACGCTTGGGCCCTTCGGAGGCATCGTCGGATCCATCGCGGGCGGTGCGATGGGTCCTTACGCGTTCATGCGCCAGTTCCGAGATCCCGAGGACCTCGAAGGCGCCATGGTCGGCGGAGGTGTCGGCGGGTTGTTCACGCCGTTGGGCGCGGCCGCGGGGGCCTACGTTGGCGGCGACGAGCTCGACAGATCCAGCAACCCGCGCCGCGCCAACCGGGGCCCAACGCTCCCGCGATACGGCGATCCGCCGCTGGTGATCACCGTCCGCGGCGAGCAGCTGACGGTCGAGCCCGCGGAGGGGGATTGGGCCACGAAGCATCGGCGCCGCACGCTATGGGGAACGCGCAAGCAGACCCTCGAGAACATCGAGTACTTCCAGATCTACGGCACCTTGCCGCCGTCGTCCCCTGGGGTCTGGGCCAACACCGGCAAGCGTCGACGAAACGGGTGGATCGGCAGCGTCGACGCGGTCCAGAACTACCTCGGGGTCGTCGGGGCCGACAAGGATGCCGATGGCAAGTACCTGATCGGGGGCGACCCGCCGATCTACGGCGACGGCGGGCGCGAGATCGTGCTTTCGGACGAGGTGGTCTACTACATGGGTGGGCGTCCGGTTCCGTTGGCAGCCGCGCTCGCGGACACGAGCCAGGGCGTGGGGATCCGCGTGTTCAATGGGCGCCGCAAGGCGCCGTCGCCGACCTGGCTCGACGAGGGCGCGAGCGAGGACGACTACCTGGTCTTCTACGAGAGCGCCCGTTACAACGACGACTTTCCCAAGGGCTACTACGATGTCCTTCGCGTGACGCGCAGCGGTGCGGTCACGGGGGAGCTGGCGACCGGTAGATCCGAGCGCGAAGCCGTCGACGCCGCTCGAGAGCACGCCGCAAAACGCGGGATCCAGAGCGCTACGGTGTTTCGCGTGAAGCACGACAACACGCTCGCGAAGATCGGGCATGCTGGCCTTCGCCACCGATGAAACGAGATCCGAGCGCTATGGCCCACATCGAGATCCAAGACGGCGTCCTGACCACCCACCGGTTTGGTGATCGCGTGCAGATCCGCGTGCCCGCTGGAGGACGCGTCGAGATCTGCACCGAGCCGACGCACACCGACGTGCAGGTCAAAGAACGCGGCGGCACGATCAGCCGCCAGTTTCGGCTGCCGAGGGAGCCAGCGTGAGCCGCGGCCGAGGACGTCGTTTTCCGGCCTCTGGCTCCGACGTCCTGCTCGACGAGGACGAGGAAGACGTCGACGCCTCGCCGCGCGCGCGCGGGCGTCGGACGGAGATCCCGGCCGGCACGCCGATCCGGCGGCTTCCGCCCGGGGTTGCCGAGGGCACGCTTCCGCTTCACTGGCCGAACCCGAAGATGACGACGGTCGCCAACGAGGGGAAGACGAGCATGGCACGCAAGAAGAAGGAGTGGATCCAGGAAGAGGGATCCCTGGGCCAGGGCTTTCTGGTCACGATGTCGTTCGCGGATCGGAAGAAGGCGATGGCGCGCGCCATGATGCGCGAGAAGAAAGAGCACGACGGAGACTACAAGGCGGCCTACAGATCCGCGCTCGGGAAGGTCCAAGCACTCGAGCGCAACCGGACGCTGCGCAAGCGCTATGGCCAAGAACTCGTGCAGATCCGCGAGTGGTTCGTGGACCAGTACGGCGAGGGATCCAAGCGCTGGCCCGCGGATCGGGCCGCCAACCGCGGCACGCGTACCGCGAATGCCGGCGAGATCCGTCGGCTCAAGAACGCCTGCATGGCGATCCCCGCACGCTGATGCCACCTCGCAAAAACCCGCAGGCGCGCAGCGAGTACCGGGACCTGGTCACCGGGGCTGTGACACGTCCAGGCACCCCGGGCAGTGTCGGAACCGGACGGCATCTCATGCGGATCCGGCCCGCGCCAGGCGAGCCGTTTCAGATGGTCGAGGTCGACCGCGAGGACCTGGACCCCGCCAAGGACACCTACGGCGTCTCCAAGGAGACCTACGCCAAGTACCGGCAGATCGCCGCCGCACAGGCCAAGGCGAAGGCGCGCGAGCTCAAGCGGATCCCGAGCTTTTCGCGCGACACGGAGCTTCGGATCCCTGGCTCGCGCTCCACCTTTGCGTCGCCGCCGGCGGCCACCGAGGAGTTTCTCGCCCACAACCCGTCGCTGTGGGACACGGGATGGGCTGACGTCGGGGACGGCGTCGAGGACTGGATGGACGGCATCGACGTCAAGCAGCGCCATGGCCACAAGGCGCTCGACGAGACGCCCCGCGGCCGCGAGCTCCTGGAGATGTTTCGGCAGGGCCAAAACGACCGAGGCCTGCGCGAGACCCTCAACTTCATCTTCGGGCAGGCGCGGGGACGTCGATGGGACAGCGTCTCGTGGAGTCAGATCGACGATCTCGTCGACATCTTCGCCGAGTCCGCGCGCCGCGAGGCGGATCGCACCGGATCCAGCAAGTTTCTCGTCGCCGGCGTGCCCCGCATCGAGTGGATGCCGCCGGCAACTGGATTTGCAGAGCCGACGCCCGCCTTCGTCTCGTCGCTCGACAACCGAGCGCTGGAGTACTACCGACGCTGGCGGGCATCGCAGGACCTGTACGGCCTGGCTGCGCGGCTCGAGCAGATGATGCGAAAGAACCGCAAGTGCCTGAGACCAGAGGAGCGCAAGGCGGTCAACAGCCGGATCAAGACGATTCGCGCATGGGCGGAGCGTCCCGACACGATGCCCGAGTGGGCATGTGCATCGTTTCGAGAGCCCGCGGTGATCTGCGACCTTCTCGGCATCGAGGCCGAGCTGCGCAAGCTCGCGGCCGCCTGCGAGATGGGCTACGACCCGGCATGGGCGCTCCACGAGCGCGACGGCCAGGAGTGGCAGCCGGGCCTGGGTGTGCTGCCGGAGGCTGGAGAAGCCCGCGGCGCCCCGGCGTCGGACCTGGATCTTCCGTGGGAGACGGCGGCCAATCCACGGGGCCGACGCAAGCGGAGGCGCTAGCGCCCATGGAGCCCTCGTCCAACGAGCGACTCGTCATCGGCGTCTACGAAGATCGCGGCGACTACGGGCTCACCGACGAGGAGGTCACGGAGAAGACCAAGTTGCCGTGGAACACGGTCAACGCGATCCGCTATGCGCTGTGGTCCGGCAACCTGATCACGCTCACGCCCCACAAGCGTCGCACGCGAAACGGCGCCATGGCGGCCGTCTACGCCATTGCTCGAGAACCGCCCGTGGTGTCGGTGGATCCGATCAAGTTCACGTACGAGGACAAGGTCAAGGCCCGCGCGGCGCTTTTCGCCATGGTGGCCCGGGATCAGGATCTGGGGCTGTCGATCCCGCCCGCGATCTTCCAACTCGGGCGCTGGCTGGACGAGAAGGTGCTGCTTGGGGAAAAGAAGCAGGTCGAGCGACGGCGAAGATCCTGAGCGCGCACGGCGCACAAGATGCGCTTTTTCGTTGCGCGCCGCGCCGGCATGCCCGTAGGATGGCGATGCAACCCAAACGCTCGGCGAGGCCGGGCTCAGAAAGAGGACATTCGCCATGGCCAAGAAGAAGAGTCGCCGCAAGAGCCGGTCCCGCCGTCGCAGCCGACGTCGCAACACCGGTCGTCGCCGCACCAACCGACGTCGCACCAACCGGGGTGGCAGCCGCCGCAAGAGCCGCAAGAGCCGGAGCCGCCGCAGCCGCAGCCGTCGTCGCAACACCGGCCGTCGTCGTACTCGACGCAGCCGGAGCCGGCGCAGCCGTCGCAGCAACAAGAGCAACGGCAGCTCGCGCAAGAGCAACCGCGGAGGCAGCCGCCGCCGTCGGACGCGTTCCCGTAGACGGTCTCGTCGCTAGGTGACCCGAGGGAGAAAGACGCGGCGCCGCTCGAGGCGTCGCCGCAACAAGACCAGCAAGGGCGCTGGCACTACGCGTCGCGCCGCGACGCAAGGACGCCGGACGCGGCGTCAGAGGGGCGACGGCCCCCCACCTGCGGATGGAGTGAACATCCAGGTGTATCCCGGGCGGGAGAGCCCGAAGCGCGCGTTGAACGGATTGAAGAACGCGCTGATCGCCATCCCAAAACGACGATAAGGGACTCCCGACCGGGGGAGGGCGATAAAAGGGGACACGGGGCCGGTTGCCTCGTGTCCCGCGTTTTTTGGGTAGGATCATCCCGATGAAGTTCAGCCCGCAAAGCGTGGGGATCTTGGTGGCCTACATGATGGTGGGCGCCGGCGTCATCACGCTGTCGCTGATCCACCGTCGGTTCACGCGATGACGATCTCCCTCGCATCCCCGATCGAGATCCAAAAGCACCTGCTCGAGCCGGGCATGACGGTGCTGCGACCGGCATGGGTGCAAGATCCCGAGAGCGGGCGACGCTACGACCCCCGTCAGGACGCGCCTGGACTTCCGGACGTGCTGCTGGTGAAGGCGTGGGATTGGGAGGAGGGGGAGAGTCGGCTGATGTCGCTCGATGGCCGCGTGGGCATCGACTACAACGTCGTCGACTACCCCGACGAGTTCGTGTTGGTGGGGGATCATACGGGCGACCCTGTCTTTCGAGATGCGCAGGATGTCGGCGACGATCTCAAGATCCAAGATCCCGACGACTGTCGGATCTACGCTTGGGATCCACCCTGGCTTCGCCAGGGGCTGACCGATGAGCAAGAGCAAGAGGCGTTGTGGGTGCAGCTGACGCTGTGCCGTCCCGGGTGGGAGTCGTCGCCGAGCACGTGGCTCTACCAGGTCGAGCTCATGCGCGGAGAGGACAGCGTCGAAGACGTGGCTCCCGACGATTGGCCAGAGGCGC
>JAUYMC010000164.1 GCA_030699545.1 Gemmatimonadales bacterium
GCGAGGGCAAGCTTCAGCGAGAGCCCCAGCCGCCTAGGCACTGGCGGACTCCACGAAGCGGTAGCCGACGCCGTAGACCGTCTCGATGCAGGTCCGGCCCGATGCGTCGCTTAGCTTCCGGCGCAGGTTCTTCACGTGCGCGTCGATGCTGCGGTCAAAACCCTCGAACCGCTCTCCGAGGGCCTCGTCCAGCAGCTGCGAGCGGGCGAAGACCCGGCCCGGCTGACGGGCCAGCGTCGCCAGGAGGCGGAACTCCGTCGGCGTCAGGCCCAGGGGCTTGCCCTCGCAAGCAGCTTCGTGCCGGGTCGCGTCGATGACCAGCGTGCCGACCGTGATCCGCTCCGCCGGCGTCTCGGCCTGCCCCGCCGTCCGGCGGAGCACGGCGCGCACGCGGGCCGCCAGCTCCCGCGGGCTGAATGGCTTCGTGAGGTAGTCGTCAGCGCCGATCTCGAGACCGACAAGCTTGTCGAGTTCCTCGGCCCGGGCCGTGAGCATGACGATCGGTACCGTCGACTCCTGGCGGACCCGACGGCAAACCTCGAGGCCGTCGACGCCGGGCAGCATCAGGTCCAGGACGATGAGGTCCGGCCGCTGGCTCCGAAAAGCTGTGAGAGCGGCGCTGCCGTCACGGGCCACGCAGACCTCGTGGCCGTCACGCTCCAGGTAGAGCCGGACGAGGTCGACGATTTTCGGCTCGTCGTCGACGATGAGTATCTTGGCTCGCATGCCTAACGTCATTGTACCTGCTAAGCAGTCAAGGCGGAGAAGTCTCCCCGCCCTGACTGGTCTCCTGACTTTGCTCCCGATAACCAGGCTACTGCATCATTCCGCCAGAGCCCATCATGCCGCCGCCGCGGGGCCGAGGGACGCCACCGGGGTTGGTCTGGGACCCGTCGCCCGGCGCCGTTGTCGGCCCCATGTGGGGCATTGCGCCGTCCGGGTGCATGCTGTCGAACGTGCCGGCGCCGTGCATGGAGTCCATGTGCTCGCGCATCTCGTCGACATCGCCGTGGGGGCACGTCCAGGTGTCAGCCGGGTCGCCCGCCTGGGTCTCAGGCGGCGCCGCCTGACCTGTCGCCGCCCACTGGGTCAGGGCCAGGAACCCGCCGACAACGAGCAGCGCTCCGACAAGCGTTCCCACGAGAAATGTCCGCTTCATATCTGTTCGCTCCTTCTCACTAGACGGGGCCGCTCAGGTCCCGTCGTCTTCGTTCGTAATCTTCGCGGTCGATCTCGCCAGCCGCGTAGCGCCGGGCCAGGATCGCCCGCGCATCAGACCCGCCGTCCCGCTCGCGCCAGCCTGTCCCCCGAGCCATCGCCCAGGCGCCCACACCTACGACGGAGACCCAGAACAGCGCCGGGATGACGAACCAGAGCCACGACCATTCATGCATGCCGCCGTAGCCGAACAACCTGCCCCACCTCCTCTGACATTTCTCCCGCCACGACACCATCCTAGCCAGCGATGATGAAGATCCTGTGAAGGCCAACGATAGAACGAAGGCAGAATAGCGACCACCGGGCTGCAAAGAGGAACGCGTCGCGCAAGGACCGGTCGATACTTCTATGATGGAACCCACGATGTTCGGCGCAGGAAGGATGTCCGGCGACCAGGCCGCCAGCCGGCCGGCGGACCCGGAAGCGGAGGAGGTGCGCCGCGCCAAGGCCCGGGACGCCGTCACCTGGTCCGCCTGGTTCGACCGCTACCATCCCAGCCTCTATCGCTACGCCTACGCGCGTCTCGGGAGACAGGCGGAGGCGGAAGACGTCGCCGCCCAGGTCTTCGTCGAGGCGCTGAAGGGGATCGACTCCTTCTCTTATCGAGGCCGGCCGGTCCTGGCCTGGCTCTACCGCATCGCCCGCAACCTCGTCGTCGATCAGATCCGCCGGAACGCGCGCCATCAGAACGCCTGGGATCGTCTCGTCTTCCCGTCCGAGTCGGACCCGGCCGCCGAGCAAGCAGTCGAAGCGCTCGCGCTCCGTGAGGCGATGAACCACCTCACCGGGGGGCAACGCGAGGTGATCATCCTTCGCTACTTCCTCTCCCTGTCCACGCGTGAAGTGGCCGCGCTCCTCGGGAAGAACGAGGTCGCGGTCTTCTCACTGCAGGCTCGCGCCCTGACCGCCCTCCGGAGGCATCTCGCTCCAGAAAAAAGATCCTGACCACCCGACTGATTACGCCATCCTCTAGCGATAGACCTTCTGAGACATGAACAGGCGAACTGAGAAAGCCCTTGCCGACTGCCACAGGGTGCTGGAGGAAACAGGCGACCTTCAGGCCTGCCTGAACCTCTACCCGGACCTCGACGGGGAGATCCGCGCTCACTTCGGCATCGCCGGCCGCCTGACGGCCAGCTCGCCGCCGCCGCCTGGCCCGTCCGCCGTCGCTTTCGGGCGCCAATCGCTGCTCTCAGCCCTGGCGGTAAGCCAGCCAGTAGGCTCCGCGATGCCGGCTCGGTTCTCACTTCTCCGGCCCGCGGCCGTTCTGGCCGGCTTCGTCCTGCTAGCCGGCGCCGGCGTCGGCGCCAGCGCCGCCAGCGGTGGCGCGGTTCCCCTCCCTGGACCCGTCAGCGACGTGCTGGACGCCGTCGGCCTCGGCCAGAGCGAGCACGGCAAAGGCGTAAGCGACGCCGTGCATAACGCCATCGACGGCTCCACGCCCGGACCGGGGCGCGGCCAGGCCGTTAGCACCGCGGCCTGCGAGGCCGCCCACGACCGCGCTACGCTGCCATCTGGCGCTCAGAGCGCCCCCGGACAGCAGGACAGGCCACCCAGGGAGTGCGCCACGCCATCGCCAGGCGCTTCCGCCGAGAGCCCCTCGAGCGATGGAGAGGCGCCCAGCGACCACGGGACCGCGGCCTGCGAGGCCGCCCACGATCGCGCTACGCTGCCGGCCTCGGCGCAGGACGCCCCCGGTCAGGCGGGCAAGACGACCAAAGACTGCGATCACCCTCCGGAGGACCAGGCCGCCGATCAGGGCGGGCCCTCCGGGAGCCAGGGCATTCACGGCGGTGGCCCGCCAGCCGACGATAACTACGATGGGCCGCCCGCTGACAAGCCCGGTGGCCCGCCCGCCGACCCGCCAGGACGCGGCCGGTAACAGCACAGCATAACCCTTCCCGAGAGAACGGAGTCTCGAGTGGATGGCCAAAGGAGGTCGCGATGCGATCACCCGCGCTTTGTCCGCCTTCCAGACC
>JAUYMC010000197.1 GCA_030699545.1 Gemmatimonadales bacterium
GCCGTCTCTTTTTCCGCACCGACGACGGCGCGCCGCGCGGCCGGATCGTCGCGCTCGACCCGCTGAAGCCGGGCACGGCCGCGGTCGAGATCGTCGCGGAGTCATCCGACAAGCTTTCGAGCGTGGTGCTCATTCACCGCACGCTCGTCGTTTCTTACCTTCGCAACGCGAGCGATCGCGTCCGGCTGTTCGAGCGCTCGGGCCAGCCCGCGGGCGACATCGCGCTGCCGGCGATCGGAACGGTCGCCGGGATCAGCGGCCGTTCGGAAGACGACGAGCTGTTCATTGGGTTCTCATCGTTCGTTCACCCGCCGGCGAGCTACCGTTATGACTTCGCGACGAAGGCGCTGACGCCGTTCGGCAAGACCGGACACCGCGTCAACCCCGGGGACTACGAGACCAGCCAGGTCTGGTATCCGTCGAAGGACGGTACGAAGGTCTCGATGTTCCTCGTGCACCGCAAGGGACTGCAGAGAGACGGCAACCGTCCCGTGCTCCTCACCGGGTACGGCGGATTCAACATCAGCCTCACGCCCGCGTTCGATCCCGCCAACTTCGTGCTGCTCGACAACGGGGGCGTTTACGCCGTGGCGAACCTGCGCGGCGGCGGCGAGTACGGCGAAGCGTGGCACGAGGCCGGCATGTTCGAGCGCAAGCAGAACGTGTTCGACGACTTCATCGGGGCCGCGGAGTGGCTCGCCTCGAGCGGCTACAGCCGCCCGAAGAGGATCGCGATCGAGGGAGCCAGCAACGGCGGGCTGCTCACCGGCGCCGTCATGGTGCAGCGGCCGGAGCTCGTCGGCGCGGTCGTCTGCCGCGTGCCGGTGGCTGACATGCTCCGCTACCACCTGTTCACCGTCGGCCGTTTCTGGATCTCGGAATACGGGTCCGCGGACGACGTGAAACAGTTTCCCTACCTGTACAGGTATTCCCCTCTGCACAACGTGAAAGAGGGGGCACGATACCCGCCCATCCTGATCACGACGGCCGACACCGACGATCGGGTCTCCCCCGGGATGGCGAAGAAGTTCGCGGCCCGGCTCCAGGCAGCGGGCGGCGAGGCGCCGGCGCTCATCCGCGTCGCAACGAAGGCGGGCCACGGCGCCGGGAAGCCGGTCTCGAAAATGATCGAGGAGGACGCGGACATCTTCGCGTTCTTGTTCAAGTCCCTCGCGGTTGAATAAATCGGCCTTTCACGCACGACGAGTCAGCCGAAGAGCGCCGCGGCGAATTCCTTCGCGGACGCGAACCGCGCGTCCGGCGCCGGACGAAGCGCGCGCAACAACGCAGCCGACGCCGCTGCCGGCAGCGTCGGCTGTTTCTCGGCCGGCGGGACCGGAGTGCCCTTCAACATCGCGCCCAGGAGCGCCGGCATCGATGCGGCATCGTAGGGCAACGTTCCCGTGGCCATTTCGTACCCGAGCACACCGATCGTGAACACATCCGATCGCACGTCGGCAGCCTGACCCGTCAGCAGCTCGGGCGCGACGTAGCGGAGCTCGTCGTCGGCGAGCCCGAGGCCGCGCAGCGTGCGTTCCTGGAGCGTGGCGAGCAGATCCTGCGCCTGCCAGATCCCCGCGGTCGAGATCATCAGCCGCTCTTCTTCCCCGCTGTCGCCCTCGTCGCGCTCGCGTGCGACGCGCATGATATCCGGCGTCAGACCTGCCAGGAGGCCGTTGCGGCGGTGCAGCACCCGCGCGGCTTCGAGCAACTGCACGAGCAGCGGCCGCAGCCGCGGCCATGCAATCGGACCGGTCGCCGACATCAGCTCGCGCAGGCTCAGGCCCTCGATGAAGTCGGTCACAACGTAGACGAGGTCCCCCTCTTCGCCGTAGTCGCGCACCTGGATGATCGACGGGTGGCCGAGCTGAAGCGTCTGCGCCTCTCGAAGAAAACGCGCCCGCACCGCCTCCCAGTTGCGCTGCCCTCCGCGCCTGAGCATCCGGATTGCGACGGGGTGGCCGAGCGCCCGGTGCACGCCGCGGTACACCTCACTTCCGAGACGGCCCGGACCGATGTGCGTGCCGATGTCGTAGGTGGCGAGGAGCGCCGTTGCCGCTCCTGCGACGCCGGTCTGACCACGTCCGTCGCCGGCCCGGATAGCGGCGCCAAACGCCGCGATCGTCGGCCATCGCTCCGCGGGATCCCTGGCAAGCGCGCGCGCGACCACGATGTCCACCCACGCCGGCAGATCGGCGTGAAGCGCGCGGAGACTCGGAACGGGGGACGACAATTGCGCCGACACGATGGCCAGGACGTCAGGGCCCGTGAACGGCAGGCGTCCCGCCAGCATCTCGAACACGACCGCGCCGAGGCTGTACACGTCGGATCGCGGGTCGACGGCTCCGCCGCGCAGTTGCTCCGGCGATGCGTACGCGACCGTGCCGACGAACTGGTCCGCCCCGGTAAGCCGCGTCTCGTCACTCGACTCGCGGATAGCCGCGATGCCGAAGTCGACGATTTTGTATACCTGCTCGCCGCCCGGAAAATCATGCCGGACGAGGTTGGCGGGCTTGAGATCGCGGTGCACGATGCCGTTCGAGTGCGCCAGCTGCAGGGCGTTACAGAGCTGCGGCACGATCCGCTGCACGTCCGCGACGTCGAGACGCCGCCGCGCCGCGATCTCGTCCTTGAGGCTCGGCCCGCTCAGGAGCTCCATCACGAGAAACGGGTTGCCGGACGAATCGATATCGAAGTCGAGGATGGAGACGATGTTGGGGTGCCGCAGCCGCGCCGAAGCGCGGCTCTCGCGCATGAAACGCTCGCGGATCGACGGAAGGGCGCGATCCGCGAGGATGACCTTGATGGCGACTTCGTCGAGGAGCAGGGTGCGC
>JAUYMC010000200.1 GCA_030699545.1 Gemmatimonadales bacterium
TACGAGGTGTGCCGCGCGTTCTTAGGCGCGGGAGCCACCGTGGCGCTGTGCGCGCGCGACGGCGCCCGGGCGGAGGCCGTGGCGGGCGCGCTCGGGCAGGGCACCCGCGGCTACGCCTGCGATGTCGGCATCGGGTCCCAGGTCGAGGCGTTTGTGGAGGCCGTCGAACGCGACCTCGGACGGATCGATGTGCTGGTCAACAACGCCGGTTTCACGAAAGACAATCTCCTGTTCCGGCTCACCGAGACGGACTGGGATTCGGTGATGAATACGAATTTGAAGGGCGCGTTCCTGATGACCAAACACGCCGCGCGCGGCATGATCAAACGCCGCTGGGGGCGGGTCATCAACATCACGAGCGTGGTCGGGTTGAACGGCAACAAAGGGCAGTCGAATTACTCCGCCTCCAAGGCGGGGATGATCGGGTTCACCAAATCGGTGGCGAAGGAGCTGGCGTCTCGCAACGTGCTGGTCAATGCGGTCGCGCCGGGGTACATCGACACCGAGCTGACGCGCGGGATTTCCGACGAAGCCAAGAAGTACCTGATGGACAACATTCCCTTGGGACGGCTGGGGCAGGGGCCCGACATCGCGGGCGCCGTCCTCTTTCTCGCCTCCGACTTGGCCAGCTACATTACGGGACAGGTCCTGGTCGTCGACGGCGGGATGGTGATGTAGCAGGCATCCCTCTCACTGAGGATACCCCATGGCAATGGACATGAAGCAGCTCGAGGAGAAGGTCAAGGACATCATCGTCGAGGAGCTGGGCGTCGAGCGCGACAAGCTCACCAGCGACGCGAGTTTCATGGAAGACCTCGGCGCCGACAGCCTCGACACGGTCGAGCTCGTCATGGCCTTCGAGAAGGAATTCGACATCGACATCCCCGACGAAGAGGCGGAGAAGCTCCGCACCGTCGGTGCCGCGATGACGTACCTCCACGAAAAGATGGGGAAGGGCAAATAGTGCCACGCCGGGTGGCGGTCACGGGCATTGGCCTCGTGACGCCGGTGGGTAACGACGTCGCCAGCACATGGGCCGCCCTCGTCGAAGGCCGGTCGGGGGCGGGGCCCATCACCCGGTTCGATTCCACGCAGCTGACGGTGCACTTCGCCTGCGAAGTGAAGGGGTACGATCCCCTGCAGTACATGGAAAAGAAGGAAGCGCGCCGCTACGACCTCTTCTCGCAGTTCGCCATGGGCGCCACGGTCCAGGCGGTGCGCCACGCCTGCCTCGAGACGAGCCCGCTCGATCCCAAGCGCGTCGGGGTCATCATCGGAACGGGCACCGGCGGGATCGCGACCTTCGAAGAGAACATGCGGGTCTTCATCGAAAAGGGGCCCAGCCGCGTCTCGCCCTTCTTCGTCCCGATGTTCATGGCCAACGTCGCGTCCGCCATCGTCTCCATGCGCTACGGGTTCCAGGGTCCCAACTACGGCACCGTGTCCGCCTGCGCGTCGTCGGGCCACGCGCTGGGCGACGCCTTCGGCCTGATCCGGGACAACAAGGCCGACGTCATGGTCGCCGGAGGGTCGGAGGCCGCGATCACGCCGCTCGCGCTCGCCAGCTTCGCCAACATGAAGGCGTTGTCCGAGCGCAACGACGATCCCACCACGGCCAGTCGCCCGTTCGACAAGGACCGTGACGGCTTCGTGATGGGCGACGGCGCGGCGGTGGTGATTCTCGAGGAGTGGGAGCGCGCCCGCGGGCGCGGGGCGACCATCATCGCCGAACTCGTCGGGTACGGCGCGACCGCCGACGCCTATCACATCACGGCGCCGGCCCCCGACGGCTCCGGCGCCCAGGAAGCGATGCGGCTCGCGATGGCGGGCGGCGGCATCCGCCCCGAGGACGTCGGGTACATCAACGCGCACGGCACCTCCACACCGCACGGCGATGCCGCCGAAACCGCCGCGGTGAAGGCGGTGTTCGGCGCGCATGCGCGCAAGCTGGTGTTCGGGTCCACCAAGTCGATGACGGGCCATCTCCTCGGCGCGGCGGGGGCCTTCGAGTTCGCGGTCTGCGCGCTCGCACTGCAGCACGGCGTCATCCCGCCCACCATCAACCAGTTCCATCCCGATCCCGCCTGCGACCTCGACTCGGCGCCCAACCACGCCGTGCGCCGCCAGGTCGACGTCGCGCTGTCGAACTCGTTCGGCTTCGGGGGCCACAACGTGACACTGGCGGTGCGGAGACCGGCGTGACCCTCGACGCCATCGCCGGAAAAGTCGCTCGCGAAGAGCGGCTCACGCGCGAGGACGGCCTCGCGCTTTTCGCATCGACCGATCTGCTCACCATCGGCCGGCTCGCCGACGACGCGAACCGCCGCAAGAACGGGGACCGCGTCTTCTTCGCCGCCAATCAGCATCTCAATCCCACCAACGTCTGCATTCTCCGCAACACCTGCGTCTTCTGCTCGTTCGCGCGGATGCCGAAGGAAGAGGGTGCGTACACGCGCAGCCTCGACGAGGTGTACGCGGAAGCGGATGCGGCGCGCGACAATCCCACTCGTGAATTCCATATCGTGGGCGGACTCCACCCCAAGCTGCGCCTCGAGTACTACCTGGAGATGTTTCGCGGCCTGAAGGCTCGGCATCCGGGCGTGATGATCAAGGCGCTGACCGCGGTCGAGGTCGCGCACCTCGCGCGGATCGAGGGCGCGAGCGTGCACGAAGTGCTCCTCGCCATGCAGGACGCCGGCGTCGATACGCTGCCCGGCGGCGGGGCGGAGGTCTTTTCGCCCGCCGCCCGCGCCACGATCGCCGACCGCAAGCTCTCCGGCGAGGAATGGCTCGCCGTGCACCGCGACGCCCATACCCTCGGCATCCCGTCGAATTGCACGATGCTGTACGGGCACGTCGAGACGCTGGAAGACCGCGTCGACCACCTGTTGGCGCTGCGCGCGCTCCAGGATGAGACCGGCGGGTTCCTGACCTATATCCCGCTCGCCTATCACCCCGACCACAACGAGCTGGGAGAATCGCTGGGCCGCACCGGCACCGCGACGACCGGCTTCGACGACCTCAAGAACATCGCGGTGGGGCGGCTGCTGCTCGACAACATCCCGCACGTGAAAACGCACTGGCCGATGGTGACGCCGTTCATCTCCCAGCTGGCGCTGGGGTTCGGCTGCGACGACCTCGAGGGCACGGTGGTCTTCGAGCGCGTCTACCACGAAGCGGGCGCCCCCACGCCGATGTGGCTGTCGTACGACGAAATCATCACCCTGATTCGCGGCGCGGGGAAAGAGCCGGTGGAGCGGGATTCGCTGTACCACCCCGTCCGCACCTTCGAGGGCTACGAGCCCCAGCACGTCCCGGTCCCCGCCCAGGGGCCGACGCCGCAGGGGTCCCTCTTTCAGATCGCGCACCGCACACGCGCGCTGGCGGCCACGGCCGTGGGGGGGGCCGAATGAAGCTCGGCCGGATCGGCTACATCAATTGCGCGCCGGTCTATGGCGCGATCGACCAGGGAGTCGTCTCCGTACCGGCGGAGCTCGTGACCGGCACGCCGTCGGAGCTCAACGATCTCCTCGTGGCAGGCGAGCTCGACGTCAGCGTGATCAGCGCGGTGGAGTACGCCCGCCACCAGCGGGACCTGCTCCTGCTCCCCGATCTCGCGGTGTCGTGCGACGGGCCGGTGCGCAGCGTCGCGCTGTTCTCGCGCTGCCCCGTCGCTGAGCTGGACGGCAAGACGGTCCTGCTGAGCGCGTCCTCCCGCACGTCGGCGGCACTGGTGGAGCTGTTGTGCCGCGAGGTCTGGAAAATCGCGCCGCGGTTCGCCGAAGCGCGGGCGGAAGCGACGGACCTCGCGGCGCTGGCCGCGCTGCCGCATGAAGCGGTGCTGGTGATCGGCGACGCGGCGCTCGCGCTCGCGGCGGCGCGCGCCTACCCGCACCGCTACGATCTGGGGGCCGAGTGGAAGCGGTGGACCGGCCTCCCGTTTGTGTTCGCCGTCTGGGCGGCCCGCCGCACGGCCGACGGCGCCGCCGTGCGACACTGCCACGCCGGGCTGCTCGCCTCGCTGCAGTGGGGGCTGGGGCATCTCGAGTTCCTCGCCGACACCGCGTCGCGCACGGCGGGCGTGCCGCGCGCCGCCTGCCTCGAGTACCTGAAGGGTCTCGACTACGCCTTGAGCTACAAGCACCTCGCGGGACTGGCCGATTTCTTCCGCCGGCTGGCCGCCTACGGGCTCGTGCCCGACGGCTCGCTGCAGTTCCTGCAGGTGGCCTGATGGTCGACCGCACGAGCGCCGAGTTCCGCTCCTACCTGGACCTGTACGACAAGACTCCGCTGCTCGAGCTGGGGCGTCTGGCCGACGAGATGCGGTGGCGGCTGCATCCCGACCACGTCGTCACCTACATCATCGACCGGAACATCAACTACACGAACGTCTGCGTCGCCGACTGCAAGTTCTGCGCGTTCTACCGCCGCCCCAAGCACCCCGAGGGCTACCTCCTGTCGTTCGAGGAGATCGGCCGGAAAGTGGACGAGCTGAAGGCGCTGGGCGGTGTGCAGATCCTGATGCAGGGCGGCCACAACCCCTACATCCCGTTCGCGTGGTATCTCGATCTGCTGCGCTACATCAAGCGCCACCACCCGATCCACATCCACGGCTTCTCGCCGTCGGAAGTCGACTTCTTCGCCGGCCGCTTCGGCATGACCATCGAGGAGGTCATCAAGGAGCTGGTCGCGGCGGGGCTCGACTCGATTCCCGGCGGTGGCGGTGAAATCCTCGTGCAGGAGATCCGCGACCAGGTCGCGAAGAAGAAGGCCGGCGCCGACCGCTGGCTCGACGTGATGGAGATCGCGCACCGGCTCGGACTCAAGACGTCGGTGACGATGATGTACGGACTGGGAGAAACGGCGGCCGACCGCCTCGAGCATCTGTTCCGCGTGCGCGAGGTCCAGCGGCGCACCGGCGGCTTCACGGCGTTCATCTGCTGGCCGCTCCAGCCGGAGAACTCCGAGCTCGCGCATCTGCCCAAGACCGACGCGGTCACGTATCTGCGCACGCAGGCGCTCGCGCGCATCGTGCTCCCTGAGGTGCCCAACATCCAGGCGTCGTGGGTGACGATGGGGATGAAGGTGGGACAGGTCGCGCTGCGCTTCGGCGCCAATGACTTCGGCTCCCTCATGATGGAAGAGAACGTCGTCTCGGCCGCCGGCACGACGAATCGCACGACGCTGTCGGAAATGCAGCGTCTGATCGCCGACGCCGGCTACACGCCCAAGCGGCGGAAGCAGGATTACACCATCCTCGAAGACGCCGCCTGACATGGCCGACGTGCTGATCATCGTGGGCTCGGAGTCGGACAAGCCGCGCATCGAGCCCGCCTTCGAAGTGCTGGCCAAGGCCGGCGTGTCCTACGAGTTCTACGCCTCCTCCGCGCATCGCCAGCCCGACCAGACCGGCGAGCTCGTGAAGAATGCTCGAAAGAAGGGGTTCAAGGTCGTGATCGCCGGGGCAGGGCTCTCCGCCGCGTTGCCGGGGTTCGCCGCGTCGCTCACCGATTTGCCCGTGATCGGCGTGCCGTTCGCCGTCGGTCCGCTCAACGGCCTCGACGCGCTGCTTGCCACGGTACAGGTGCCACCCGGCGTGCCGGTGGCGACGGTGGGCATCGACAACGCGAAGAACGCCGCGCACCTCGCCATCCGGATTCTCAAGCGGTGAGGACCCGGGTCGGCATCGGGTACGATTCGCACCCCTTTGCGGCCGGTCGCAAGCTGATCCTCGGCGGCGTCGAGATCCCGCACCCCAAGGGGCTGGCCGGACACTCCGACGCCGATGCGGTGGCGCACGCCGTCACCGACGCGATCCTCGGCGCCGCGGGCTTGGGCGACATCGGGCGGATGTTCCCCAACGACGACCCGAGGTGGAAGAACGCCGATTCGATGGTGTTGCTGAACAAGGCGTTCTTGATGGTCGTCGAGGCCGGCTTTCAATTCGTGCACGCCGACGTCACGATCGTCGCCGAGCAGCCGAAGCTGTCGCCGCATATGGACGCGATGGAAGCCAGGCTGGCCGAGGCGCTGCTGGCCGGCCCGGCGCATGTCTCGGTGAAAGCGAAAACCAACGAGGGGATGGGGTGGATCGGGAAGGGGGAAGGGATCGCCGTGATGGCCGTCGCGACGCTGGCCGAGTCCCCGGGACCGAGATTGAGCGGAGGCGTGTCGAGCACCTGACCGACTTCATGGCCTTCCTCGAGCGGCTCCCTCCGAGACCGCTGTACGCGCTGATCACCGCTCTCGCCGCCGTCGAAAATATCTTTCCACCGGTCCCGGCCGACGTCAGCGTCGCGCTGGGGGCGTTCCTCAGCGGACGCGGCATCATGAACGGCTGGCTCGTGTTCGGGCTGACGTGGGCGGCGAACGTGGGCTCGGGAGCGGCGGTCTACGCCCTCGGCCGCACGCATGGCCGCGCGGTGTTTCGCGGCGTGCTGGGCAAGCGCCTCTTCTCCGACGCCACCGTGGCCCACATTCAGGCGCAATACGAGCGGCATGGGGCGTGGGGCATCTATGTCTCGCGGCTGCTCCCCGTCTGGCGTGGGGTCGTGATGCCGTTTGCCGGGATCGCCGACGTCCCGCCCTGGCGCGCGCTCATTCCGCTGGCGCTCGCGTCGGCCACCTACTACGGCGCCCTCATCCTCCTGGTCATGACGCTGGGCACGAACATCGATGAGGTCTGGCGCGTGTTGGGGCACGTCAATGCCGTCCTCGGCGTCGCCGCCGCCGTTGTCGTACTCGTGGTGGTCGTGTGGATCGTGCGGCGGCTGCGCAGCTGACGCGCGCGTTCCACCTGGAGCGCTTTCGCGAGTACCTCGCGCTCGAGGCGGGGAACAGCCGCCACACCGTGGACAGCTATCTGCGCGACACGACCCGGCTCGCCGAGTATGCGACGGGATAGGGCGCCGACCGGCCGGAGCGCCTCACGGCGGCACAGCTGCGCGAGTTCATCTACTTCCTGAAGGACCTCGGCCTCGCCCCCACGACGATTCGCCGCCAGGTCTCATCGCTGCGCACCTACTTCCGGTTCCTCGTGGGCGAAGGGCTCGCCACGCGCGACCCGAGCGAGCGGCTCGAGTCGCCCAAACGGTGGCGCACGCTGCCGACGGTCCTGACGGTGGTGGAAGTGGAAAAACTGCTCGCCGCGCCCAACACCGACGAGCCGCTCGCGATCCGCGACCGCGCGCTGATCGAGTTCGCGTATGCGACGGGCGCGCGCGTCTCGGAGCTGGTGGGCCTCAAGCTCCAGGACGTGCAGTTTCAGGACGGACTGGCGCGTGTCTTCGGGAAGGGATCGAAGCAGCGGATCGTCCCCGTCGGGCGTCGCGCGCTCGGCGCCGTGGCGCTGTACGCGCGCGAGATCCGGCCGCGGCTCGACCGCGGCAACGGGCGTGGGATCCTGTTTCTCAACGCCCGCGGCACGCCGCTGTCGCGCGTCGGCGCCTGGGGCGTGATCAAGGCCACGGCCCGGCTGGCGGGCATCACGAAGCGCGTCACTCCCCACACGCTGCGCCACACGTTCGCGACCCATCTGCTCGAGGGCGGCGCCGATCTGCGCGCCGTGCAGGAGATGCTGGGCCACGCCGACCTCTCGACGACGCAGCTGTACACGCATGTGGACCGCGACTACCTCCGCTCCGTGCATCGGAATTACCACCCCCGCGCCTAGCGGCGGCCGCCGCCCGCGGCCCCGACGGCCCGCCCGCCGTTCAGGAAGGCCGCCAGCGCCTGTACTTCGTCCTCCCGTAACCCGAGGGCGGGCATCCGCTCGGAGGCCGGGCCGATCATCTTGGCGATCACCGACTGTCTGTCCAGCCGCCGGCCGCCGAGGTCGGGACCAACGGCGTACGTCTCGTTCGCCGGCCGCTCGGTCAGATCGGTGTTCGCATGGCAGGTGTTGCACCCCTTGGCCACGAACAACGCCCGCCCCCGGTCCGCCGCTGCCAGGGGGGAAGCGGACGGCCGCCCGCCGCGATGACCGGAAGTGGATAGAGGCGCAGCTCTCCGCCGAAGCCGTTCTTGATGACGAGGAACACCTGCTCGGCGGCGGGGGCGGTGAAGGTCGCGGCGTAGGCGCCTTCCCCCGCCGCGCGCGCGGGAATCGTGGCCAGCTCACCGCGCTCAGTGCCCAGCCATCCGGGCGCGGTGGTACGCACGATCAACCGCGGCTCGAGACCCGACAACACCTTGAGGCCGTGCTGGCGTACGTGAAACGCGACGCGATACTGCTGCCCCGCGACGACGGATTGCGGCAGGTCCCGCACCGTCACGACGGCCCATCCGCCCATCGCGACGGCGCCCGACGCCGCCAGGGATGCCGCGACACCGGCGGCT
>JAUYMC010000202.1 GCA_030699545.1 Gemmatimonadales bacterium
CCCGAGCCGAGGCCCGAGTCGTACCGGCCCGATTACGAGATCGGGCAGACGCTCCCGCCGGCGGATCGCGCCGCTTTCTATCGGAATGTCCGCGCCAGCGCGGAAAGTGGCTGGGACTTTTCGAGCCGCTGGATGCGCGACCCCGCCGACCTGCGCACCCTCGAGACGATCGATCTCGTGCCGGTGGACCTGAACAGTCTGCTGTATCACCTCGAGCGGACGATTGCGGCGCTGCGGCGGCTGCGCGGCGCGTCCGGAGACGCGCGCGTCGCGGAGCGGTTCGCCGCGGCGGCGGAGCGGCGCCGAGCCGCGCTGCTCGCGGCGGCCTACGACACGGCGCAGGGGTTCTTCTTCGACGTCCGCTGGAAGACGGGCGAGCGCGTGACCGACCGGCCCACGCTCGCGGCGGCGGCGCCGCTCTACTTTGGCTTGGCGACCGCGGCGCAGGGGCGGGCGGTGGCCGCGCGGTTCGAGCGCGAGTTCCTGAAGTCCGGGGGGTTCGTGACCACGCTGATCGCGTCGGGGCAGCAGTGGGATGCGCCCAACGGCTGGCCGCCGCTGCAGTGGCTCGCCGTCGAGGGCGTGCGCCACTACGGTCGCGCCGACCTCGCCGATCTCGCCGCGGGCCGCTGGCTGGCGCTGAACGAGCGGACGTATCGCGCGACGGGAAGGATGATGGAGAAGTACGACGTCGTGAATCCGGAGCGGCGAGCGGGGGGCGGTGAGTATCCGACGCAGGACGGGTTCGGCTGGACCAACGGGGTGGCGCTGGCGCTCGCCGCCGGGCGCCGCTAGCCGCCCGAGCGCCGTGGCGGCCGTGCTGCCGTCTTGCTCGTTTCCGACTTGACGTACTCCAACGCGATCTGCACCAGCTCGGCGCTGCGCAGGCCCATGCGCATGGCGGTGTCCACCGCTTCTTCCTCGTTCATTCCTTGGTCGATCATGAAGTAGGGTATCATGCCGGCGGCCGTGCGGTTGCCGCTGGAGCAGTGCAGCAGCGCGCGGCGGCCCGTCAGTTTGCGGAGCAGCGCGTGAAACTTCGCCATCGTGGTCGTGGTCACGGCGCCGTGCACGATCGGCAGGTTGACATACTCCATGCCCAGCTGCTTCACCGACGCCGCTTCGTCGAACGGCCGCGGCTCCATCGAGTCGCGGCTGTCCACCACCACCTCGCAGCCCGCCTTGCGAAGCGCGCCCAGATGCTCGAGCGTCGGCTGCCCACCCGTGACCCACCCGGGGAGCGGCTCCGAGGCGTTGGTCAGATCGGTGACGGCGAGGCGGAGAGACATTCACTGAAACAATAAGTGCGGAATGCGCATTGCGGAATCCGGACTGTACCTTTGAGATAATGCCCGCGCTGTTACTGCTGGCCCTTCTCCAGGGAGCGCCCCAGAATCGCGACGTCGTCCTCGCGACGACGACCTCCACCCGTGATGCGGGCTTGCTCGATACGCTCCTTCCGGTCTTCGAAACGAACACCGGGTATCGGGTTCGGGTGGTGGCCGTGGGGAGCGGGCAGGCGCTCGAGCTGGGCCGCCGTGGCGACGCCGACGTCGTGCTGTCCCACGCGCCCGCGGCCGAGCAGGCGCTCGTCGATTCGGGCTTACTCCTGCGCCGCCGCCGGGTCATGCACAACGATTTCATCCTCGTCGGTCCACCGGAGGATCCCGCGGGCCTGCGCGGGGGGCAGGATGCCGTGGCGGCCGTGCGTCGCCTGGCCGACGAGCGATACCGCTTCGTTTCGCGCGGCGACCGCTCGGGGACGCATCAGCTCGAGCAGCGGCTGTGGCGGGCGGCTGACCTGGCGCCGGCCGGTCCGTGGTACCTCGACGCGGGGCAGGGCATGGCCGCGACGCTCCAGATCGCCGATCAGAAGGAGGCGTACACGCTCACCGACCGCGCCACCTATCTCGCCTGGCGCGACAAGCTGCATCTCGCCCCGCTCGTCGAAGGCGACAGCCTGCTGTACAACGTCTATCACGTGATGGAAACGAAGGGCGCCGGCGCGGGTGCGCGGGCCTTGGCGGACTTCCTGGTATCGAGCGAGGCTCAGGCGATCATCGCCAGGTTTGGCATGGCGCAATTCGGACGGCCGTTGTTCTTCCCCGCCCTAGAAGGCCTGATCCCACCGAATCGATAGCCGGATCGCCGAGCTGATCAGTCCGACCATGCTGTAGGTCTGCACGAAGTTCCCCCACTGCTCGCGCGAGCGCGGGTCGATGTGCTCGGCCAGCAGGCCGTGGCGGTTGCGGCACGCGAGCATCTCGGTGAACAGCCGTCGCGCCTCGGCGCGGTCGCCGATCGCGCACAGGGCGTTGATGTACCAGAACGTGCAGACCAGAAACGCGTTCTCGGGCCGCCCGAAATCGTCGGCCTCCATGTAGCGGAAGATGAAGTCGCCGCTGCGCAGGTCCTTGCCGATGGCGCGCACGGTGGTCGCAAAGCGCGGATCGCCGTCGGCCAGGAATCCCAGCTCGTTGAGACGCAGCAGGGAGGCGTCGAGCGAGTCGCCATCGAGCGTGGCGGCGAAGTACTTCTGCGTGACGTTCCACGCCCGTCTGGAGATCGCCTCGTGCATCGTGGCGGCGTGCCCCGCCCAGTACGCCGCGCGTTCCGCGAGGCCCAGGTGCCGGGCGATCTTGGCGAGGCGGTCGGCGCCCGCCCAGCACATCACGCTCGAGAAGGTGTGCACGCGCGTGGTGCCGCGCAGCTCCCACAGACCGGCGTCGGGCTGGTCGTACAGCTTCACCGCGTGCTCGCCCAGTGTTTCGAGACGATGGAACAGCGTCACGTCGCCGAGCCGCACGAGGCGTTGATCGAAGAACACGTGGGTCGCCGCGAGGATCGCCGCGCCGTACACGTCGTTCTGCACCTGCTGGTAGGCCTGATTGCCGACCCGCACCGGCCCCAGCCCGCGGTATCCGGGCAGCGACGCCACGTCACGCTCGTCGTTCACCGCTTTGCCGCTCACGGTGTACACCGGCTGGAGCCGTCCATTCCCGTGCTCGCCGACTTCGGCCACGATATTGAGGATGTAGCTCAGGTAGCGCTCCATCGTCCGCGTGGCGCCGAGGCGGTTCAGCGCGTTTACGACGAAATACGCGTCGCGCAGCCAGCAGAAGCGGTAGTCCCAGTTGCGCTGGCTGCCGGGCGCTTCGGGGATCGACGTCGTGAGGGCGGCGATGATCGCGCCCGTGTCCTCGAAGACGTTGACCTTGAGCGTGATCGCCGCGCGGATCACGGCGTCCTGCCACTCGAAGGGGATGGCGAGCGAGCGCACCCACTCGCGCCAGTACGCCGTCGTTTCGCCGAGCAGATGACTGCCGACTTCGCTGACGGCGCCCTGGATCGTCTCGTCGGGGCCGAGCAGCAGCGTGACGGAATCGTCGATGAAAAAGGCGCTCTCCTCGAGCACGGCCGTCACCGCGGCGTCGGTGGTGAGCCGCAGCGCGAGATCCTTGCCGACGTAGCGAATGTGGTTCGAGCCCCACGTCACCCCGGCGCGCGCGCTGCCGTAGTCCCGCGCGGGCCGGATGCGCATCCGGATGCGCGGATTGCCGGCGAGGCGCTGAATGCGGCGCACCAGCATCATCGGGCAGTACATGCGCCCGTGCTGGCGGAAACGGGGGGCGAAATCGGTGACTTCGATGCCGGCGCCCGCGCTGTCGTACATGCGGGTGACCAGGACGGGCGTGTTGACGGCGTATGCCTGCTCGCTCTTCACCATGTCGATCAGCTCGACGACGGCGAATCCAAAGTCGTCGGCGCGCTCCACGGCGCGCAGCAGGGAACAGAACAGGGGGTCGCCGTCGAAGCGGGGGAAGCAGGCCCAGGTGATCTCGCCCCGCGCGTCGATCAGCGCGCCGACGGTCCCGTTGCCGATCAGCGCGAGGTCGAGCGTCGTCACGTCGCGAGCCACCCCTGGACCGCGCGCACGTCCCGCAGCCGCCACCGCGCCACGGTCGGTCCGAGGCCGACTTTAATGGAGTGGCCCTTCAGGCGATTCACCGTCGCGAACCCGAACTCGTCGGTGGCGTCGTCCCCAATGAACACCGCCGTGCGCCCGCGGAACGGCGCCTCCGCCATGAACTCGACCACCGCCATTCCTTTGTCCCTGCCCGCCGGCTTCAGCTCCACGACCCGCTTTCCCGTCTGAATCGTGAATTGCCGCGGCCCCGCCAGCCGCAGCGCGGACCGCGCCAGCCGGTGGGCGTAGCCGGCGAGGCGCGGCGCGCGGCGGTAATGCAGCGCCATCGAGAGGCCCTTGTGTTCGAGCAGCAGTCCCGGCCTCCGGGCGACGACGTCGGCCAGCCGCCGGTACGCCTTCTCGAGCCGCTCGGCGGGGAAGTCGTGCCGAGTGATCGCCCCCTCGGCGCTGCGCCGCTCGACGCCGTGCTGGCCGGCGACGGCGAACCGCACGCCGGGGAACAGGCCGTCGATGTCCCCGATCTGCCGACCGCTGATCAACGCGACGGCGCCGCCCGTCTGCTCATGCAGCCGCCCGAGCAGGCGGCGCAGCTCGCGGCTCACGCGCACCGCGGTGGGAGCTCTCGCGAGATCGGCCAGCGTCCCGTCCACGTCGAAGAAATACGCCCAGTCCCGGCTCCACGGTGGCGGGGGGGGCGTGGTCACAGCCGGCGGCTGGGCAGGCCGACCAGGGAGGCGCGTCGTTCTGCTCTGGTGACGCCCTCCGGCAGCCGGCCGCGCCGTCGCATCCCCGCCGCATCCATCAGCATGCGTCCCGCCCAGCGGAACACGTTGAAGTCCTGGATCAGGCCGCGCATCAGCCGCATGCGCGTGCGCTGCTCGCCGGCGCCCATCGTCAGCCCCATGTGGAGGGCGGCGGCGCATTGGTCGGTGTCGTACGGATTCACGATGAGGGCTTCGGGCAGCTCGCGGGCGGCGCCCGTGAAGTGGCTCAGAATCAGAACGCCGCGCTCGTCGTCGCGCGCCGAGACGAATTCCTTGGCGACGAGATTCATGCCGTCGTGCAGGCTCGTCACCATGCAGAGGTCGGCGCCGCGGTAATACTCGAAGATCTGATCGGGCTGGTGGTGCTCGACCTTGAGGATCACCGGGGGATGCGTCGCTTCCGGGAAACGCTGGTTGATGCGCGTGGCCAGCTCGCGCACGCGTGATTCGTACGCGCGGTATTCCTCGATGCGGATCCGCGTCGGCGCGGCGATCTGCACGAACGAGAACCTGCCGACCCACTGCGGCTCGAGCTCGAGCAACCGTTCGACCGCGCGCAGCCGCTCCTCGATGCCCTTGGTGTAATCGAGGCGGTCCACCCCGACGCCCACCGCATGCTCGGGCGGCAGGTTGTGGCGCTGGCGGATCACGGTGCGGCACTGCTCGACCGGCTGGCTCACCAGCCCGGACGACGGCGGCCATTCGATCGAGATCGGGTAGCGCTTGACGGCGGTCGTCTTGCCGCGGTAGGTGACGTCGAACACCTCACGGTCGACGCGCGCTTCGAGCATCCGGTCCACCGTGTCCACGAAATTGTTGACGTGGAACTGGGTGTGGAAGCCGAGGATCGTGCTGCCGAGCATCCCGTCGAGCAGCTCGTCGCGCCAGGGACAGATCGCGAACGCTTCCGGATTGGGCCAGGGGATGTGCCAGAAGGAGATGATCGTCGCGGCGGGGAGCGATTCCTGGATCATCCGCGGCAACAGCGCGAAGTGGTAATCCTGCACCAGCACGATGGGATCTTCCGACTGCGACTCGGCGACGACGGTCTTGGCGAACTTGCGGTTCGCCTTCACGTACTGCTCCCAGTCGGACGTCCGGAAAATCGGCCGGACGTGCGCGATGTGACACAGCGGCCACAGGCCTTCGTTGGCGAAGCCGTAGTAATAGCCGGTCTCTTCCTCCGGCGTGAGCCACACGCGGCGCAGGCTGTAGGCCGGCTTCTCGGGTGGCGGCGGCACGGCCACGCGGTCGTGCGAATCCACGACCTCGCGGTCGGCGCTGCCGCTGCCGTGCGCGATCCACGTCCCGGAGCAGGCGCGCATGATCGGCTCCATCGCCGTCACGAGCCCGCTCGCGGGCCGCCACACCTCGATGCGCCCGTCGCGCTTCATGTGGATGTACGGCTCGCGGTTCGAGACGACGAACACCTCCTGGCCCCGCAGCTCCCGGTGCAGGATGTCGCGCAAGGTCTCGGGCGTCCAGGCGAGTTGATCTTCGTCGCGCGAGCGGTGATCGGCCTCGAGGTCTTCGATGAGGGCGCGCAGGTCCTTCGCGATGGGGCGCAGCTCGGGCGCCTGGATGGTTACCATTTTCCCCGGCTGGCGGATGAGCGACTCGCCGCGCAGCAACGCCCGCAAACCGTGCACCCAGCCGCGCCAGCTGAGCTGCGCGATGACGACGGTGATGAGGGCGACGACGAGGCCGAGTCCCACGAAGAAGAGGAAGACGTACTCGCGCGTCTCGGCCGAGCGCCGCGCGATGAAGCTCATGTCGTGGACCAGGACCAGCCGGCCGATCTCGACGTTCTCGGCGACGACCGGCCGGATCGAGACGAGCACGGGCCCGTTCTGCGTCTGGAGCAGATCGCCCCCCGGCTCGCTGAACCGGCCCAGGCTGTCGCACACGACGGCGGAGGGGAGGCTGGGCGTCGCCACCGCCGGGCCCACCGGAATAGGCGTCCCGTCCGGACGCAGCGGCGCCGTGGCGGCGGGACAGAACCCGATCGCGAACAGACGCTCGTCCTGCGTGATCCGCGCGAAGAACTGCGTGATCCGGCCCCGGTTCTGCGCTTGCATCAGGTCGTAGAGGGGTTCCTGAAGGGTATTGGCAATGAGATTGGCGCGAACGTCGAGGTCGCGCACGAACCACCGCAGCGTGAGCCCGTCCACGAGGGGCAGCACGGCCCAGGCAAAGAGGGCGAGCGCGGCCAGCAGGGGGACGACGAACCGCAGCGACAATCGCATGAGAACAAGATACCCCGCTCGGTGCCGTCCGAACACCGCTATCATTAATGGATGCCCCGACAATGGATGACCCGACGGCTCCCCTGGTTCGGCGTTTCCCTCGCGACATTGCTGCTGCTCGGCTGCTCCCGGCCCGCCCCCCCGGCCCGGATCACCGGCCAGCTCGCTCTACCCGCGGGGAGCGGCGAGCCGAACCTGTCGCTCACCGCGGACGGCGCGCCCGTACTCACCTGGCTCGAGCCGGTGAACGAGGCGCGCCACGCGCTGCGGCTGGCGGTGCGCCGCGGCGGCACGTGGTCGGAGCCCCGCACCATCCTCGAGAGCGATTCGTTCTTCGTGAATTGGGCGGATTTCCCTTCCTTGATTGCGCTCTCCAATGGCGCCTGGATCGTCCACTGGCTGGCGCGCGTTCCCGGTGGTACGTACGCCTATCACGTGCGTCTGGCGATCTCGCGGGACGAAGGGCAGACCTGGAGCGCGCCGCTCACCGCCCATCGCGATCGCACCGCGCAGGAGCATGGATTCGTGGCGATGGCGCCGTGGGACGACAGTACCGCGGCGCTGGTCTGGCTCGATGGGCGCGAGATGAAGGCCGCGGCGAATCCGGACCACGACAGCGAAGGCGATATGACGCTGCGGTTCACGACCGTGAGCGCCGGCGGCCGGCTGGGGGATGAGGCGGTGCTCGACCGCCGCACCTGCGAGTGCTGCCAAACGGCGATGACGCGCGCGGCGTCCGGTCCGGTCGTGGCCTATCGCGATCGCAGCGCCGAGGAGATCCGCGACATCGCCGTCACGCGGCTGGTCGATGGCGCCTGGACGGCGCCGGTGCACGTCGGATCGGACAACTGGCACTTCCCCGGCTGTCCCGTGAACGGTCCCGCGCTGGCGGCGCGGGGCGACACTGTGGCGATCGCGTGGTACACGGCGCCCGAGGGCGCGCCGCGCGTGTCCGTCGCGTTTTCCACCGACGGCGGCGCCAGTTGGAGCGCGCCGCAGCGGGTGGACGAGGGCCGGCCCCAGGGCCGCGTGGATGTCGAGCTGCTCGGCGCCGAGGCTGTCGTCACGTGGCTGGAAGCCGCGCGCACGCCGGTGGAAGTCAGGGCCCGCCGCATGCGGATGAGCGGGCCGCCGGGGGAGGCGTGGCGCGTGTCGGCGACGTCGGAGGCGCGCTCGAGCGGGTTCCCGCGGGTGCTGCGACTGCCGGGCGAGCTCCTGTACGCCTGGACCGGCCCGGACGGGGTGCGGGTCGCCGCTCAGCCGCTGGAGGATTGACCCGCCGCGTGAACGAACCTTTATTCCGACTTCATGGGGTCCTCCTGGTGTCGCGAGCAGCTTCCGCGCTAGCATGAAACGCGCACTGGGAAGCGTCACGCTCGCGATGTTCGTTGTTTCGCTGATCGCGCCACCGGTGATGTCGGGGCCGGCGACGGCGGATTGTCCTCTCCCATCCGCGCCCGCGAGCGGCATTCCGGCGCTTGCCGCCGCCATGGATCACGGCGCGGACGATTGCGCTCACCCCGATCTCGGGTCCTGCGTGTCCACGCCCGGTTGCATGACCGCGACGGCCGCCATCGGTCCGGCGAGCGCGGTGCTCGTCGTGCCTCCCGGACTCTTCGTCATCAGCGCGTTCTCCTCTCCGCATGCCGGCGATCTGTTCGGCGCCGGGCCGCCGACTCCCCCGCCCAACCTGATCTGATCCTCGTCGCCTGCGGGCGACGCGTACATCCCTTTCACGCAAAAGCGCCGGCCTGGGCCGGCGGGATGAGGATCAGATGAAGAGACGACTACCGTACACCGCCATCGCGGTGGCCTTGCTGGCCGCCGCCGCCGCCCCCGTTGTCGCGCAGGACGACACGCTGCGTCTGGCCGACGCGCTGCGCATCGCGCGCGAGTCGAATCCGATGCTGCGCGCCGCCCGCTCCGCGGCCGAAGCGGCCACCGCGCGGATCGGTCCCGCCGGCGCGTTACCCGACCCGCAGCTGCAGATCGGGCTCATGAACCGTATGGCATCGGATTTCGGGTCCACACTGGATCCGATGACGATGAATCAGGTGCAGCTGATGCAGATGCTGCCGTGGCCGGGCAAACTCGGCGGCGCCAAACGCGCGGCGCGCCACACGGCCGCCGCCGCCCGCGCCGACGCCGACGAGCAGGAGCGGATGCTCGCGGCGCAGGTCCGGATGACCTACTACGAGCTGGCGTACGCCGACCGGGCGCTGGCCGTCATGCACCGCACGCAGGAGCTGCTGCGCGACTTCCGCGACGTCAGCACGACGATGTACGCCGTCGGCTCCGCGGTGCAGCAGGACGTGCTGCGCGCGCAGGTCGAAGTGGCCCGGATGCGGGAAGAGATCACCCGAATGGCGCAGGACCGCCTCGCCATGGGGGCGCGGCTGAACGCGCTCCTCGGCCGCTCGGCGTTCAGCGTCATGGCCGCGCTGGACCTTCCGGAGATCGACGCGAGCCGCCTGCCGGCGCTGGACTCGCTCACCGCCTGGGCCCTGCTCGACCGGCCGGCGCTCCGCGCCGGCACCGAGCGGGTCGCGGCCGCCGAGGCGTCGCTGTCGGCCGCGCGCCGCGACGTCATGCCGGACTTTTCCCTCGGCGTCGCTTATCAGCATCGTCCGCAATTCCCCGCGATGCTGAGCCTGATGGTCGGCGTCAACGTGCCCCTCTTTGCCGGCGCGAAGCAGCTTCCCATGCGGCGCCAGATGGCGGCGATGCGGGACATGGCGGCCGCCGAATTGGCCAATGCCCGGAATGAAACCGTCGCGCGGATCGTCGAGATCCGCGCGCGCGCGGCGCAGGACGCGAACCTGATCGCGCTGTATCGCGGCGGTGTGCTCCCGCAGGCGCGCGCGGCGGTGCAGGCCGCCTTGTCGAGTTATCGCGTGGGGCGCGTCACCTTCATGCAGCTCGTCGACAACCAGATGACCGTCAATCGCTATGACATCGAGACCGCCCGCCTGCTGGCGGACTACCACCAGGCCGTCGGCGAGCTGACTGCGTTGGTGGGCAGGGAGGTGCAGCCATGAAACGGCCTCTGGTTCTGGCCTTTGCCGCGCTCGTCGGCGCCGCGGCGTGCCGCGACGAGCCCGCTCCTCCCGCGATGGAGGGGATGAGCGCCGAAGAGCATGCACGGATGTCCGAGGGCGAAGCTCCCGCGCCCGAGCGGCAGCCGGTGCACATTTCGGTCGAGCAGGCGCGCGCGATCGGCGTCACGTTCACGACCGCCGAGCGGGGTCCGCTCGCGCGGACGGTGCGCACCGTGGGTCAGGTCGTGCCCGCCGAGCCCAACCTCGCCGAGATCACGGCCAAGGTGGACGGCTTCGTCGAGGAGCTGTACGTGAACGCCACGGGGGCGCCAGTGCGGCGCGGCCAGCCGCTGCTGACGCTCTACAGCCCGATGCTGGTCGCGGCCCAGGAAGAGCTGCTGGCCGCGGCTCGCCTCGCGGCCACCGTGGAAGCGGATGACGGGCAGGCGCTGCTCGAGGCGGCGCGGCGACGGCTCGCCTACTGGGACATTTCGCCGGACCAAATCGCCCGGCTCGAGCGCACCGGCGAAGTCACCAAGACGCTGTCGCTGAACGCGCCGATGGACGGTGTGGTGCTCGAGAAGATGGTCGTCGCGGGCCAGGCGGTGATGCCCGGGATGAAGCTGTATCGCGTCGCCGACCTGACGACGGT
>JAUYMC010000209.1 GCA_030699545.1 Gemmatimonadales bacterium
GCCGTCGGACAGCTCCAGCACCCGACGGGCGCGCTCCATGACCAGGAGGTCGTGCGTCGTCGTGACAATGGTCACACCTTCGCTGGCGGCAATGTCGAGCAGCAGGGCGAAGATCGACGTCGCCGTCGTGGAGTCGAGCTCGCCCGTGGGCTCGTCGGCGAGGATGATCTGGGGCCTGTTGGCCAGCGCCCGCGCGATCGCCACGCGCTGCTGCTCGCCGCCCGAGAGCTCGTACGGCCGGTGCTTCGCCCGGCGGCCCAGTCCCACCATCTCCAGCACCTCCGAGGCCCGCCGGCCGCGCTCGCGGATGCCCGCCCCGGCGATGCGCAGGGCGATCTCCACGTTCTCGTACGCGGACAGGAGTGGCAGGAGGCCGAAGGACTGGAAGACAAACCCCAGCTTGCGCCGGCGCAGCTCCGTCAGCTGAGCCTCCGTCATGGCCGAGACCTCGAGGCCGTCGATCAGCACCTTCCCGCTCGTCGGCCTGTCGAGGCCGGCGATGACGTTCAGCAGCGTCGTCTTGCCGGAGCCGGACCGCCCGATGACGGCAACGAAGTCGCCACGGCCGACGCTGAACGTGACGTCGCGCAGGGCATGGATTGTCTGACCCCCGACCTGGAAGTCGCGGCTCACGCCCTGGATGTCGATCAAAGGCGCCATTGTCACGAGTCCGGCCCCTGGTCGATCTCGATCTCCTCGGGGTAAATCTCCACGTGGTCGCGCTCCATGCGCAGGCGGGCGCGCTCCTTCACGTCGAGGCGGTCCAGGTACTCCTTCGGGATCTGGAGGCGCCCCGAGGCATCGACCACGGCGTACTCTTCGTGGTAGACGTAGGCCTCGCGGCCGCGGAAGGAGACACGCCGGAAGCTCTCCGTGCTGATCCTCCCGTCCCGGATCGCCACGACCCGGTCGACCTGATTCGCGATCGCCGGGTCGTGCGTGACGACGACTATCGTCACGTCGAAGTCCTGGTTCAGGCTCCGGAAAGCGCCGAAGATTTCGGACGCCGTCTGGGAGTCGAGCTCGCCCGTTGGCTCGTCCGCGAGGAGAAGCGGCGGGTCATTAGCCAGGGCGATAGCAATGGCGACGCGCTGTTGCTCGCCGCCGGAGAGGCGGTCCGGCCGGCTGTCCAGGCGGTCGCCGAGCCCGACGGCTTCGAGGAGGGTGCGGCCGCGCGAGCGCGCGGCCCCCGGCTCGAAGCCGTCGAGGATCATCGGCAGCTCCACGTTCTGCAGGGCCGTGAGGTAGGCAAGGACGTTGCGGCCCGTCTGCTGCCACACGAAACCGACCTGCCGCCGGCGGTACTGGACCATGTCCGCGGGCGTCATCGTCAGGAGGTTGCGCCCACCGACGCTCGCCCTGCCGGCGCTCGGCGTGTCCAGGCCAGCGAGGATGTTCAGGAGGGTCGTCTTGCCCGAGCCCGAGGCGCCAACGATCGCCATCAGCTCGCCCCGGCGCACCTTCAGGTCGAGACCTCGCAGCGCGACCACCTCCAGGTCCTCCTGCTTGTAGATCTTGAAAAGGTCCTCGCAGAGGATGTAGGGCTGGTCGTGGAGGTCAGCTGGGCTGCCCGGCTGTTCTTGGTAGGCCCTCATTCGCCGCCTAGGCCTCGCCGATCCGAAGCACCGTGTGGAGCGCCAGGCGCGAGTAGAGTAGCACGACGATTCCGATGGTCACAATGAAAACTGCTCCCAGTATCGCCCACGCCGAGGCTACGGTAAGCCAGCTCACGTGCAGCAGCATCGGCGGAAGCACATCCGCGCCGGTCTCCGTAACGCCCATGTAGCGGATCATCAGGCCGCCCAGGCGCAGGCCCATCAGCGTGCCCGCAACCATTCCCAGGCCGATGACGAACACCTGCTCGAACCCGACAACGATGGCGATCTGGCGGCGCGAGAACCCCATGGTGCGCAGCACGGCGAACTCCAGCGTCCTTTTCTGCGCCGTCAGGTAAGAGTAGATGAGGAACCCGAGAGCGCTTAACATAAGTATAGCCGCGAAGCTCATGAAGAGCATACCTTGCCAGCCGGCGGCCGCCAGCGGGTCGCGCTGCTGGGCCGAGCGTAGCTCATCGAAGGTCGTGACCGAGGCCGAGAGGCGGCCGTCCACCACGGCCTGATCGAGCAGCGACGCGGTCTCCGGTCCGGGAAGGACCCAGGCTTCGTCGGCGTAAGTTGTCGGCGGGCCGGGGTTGCGGTTGATCGCCGTCTCCAGGCGGTTGCCGTTTGCGAGCAGGGCCGGCTCTCGGCGCGGGTCGCCGAGCGTCGGGAAGAGCCGGAACGTGCCTTTGACCTCCACATCCAGGTAGCCGGCGTTGAGGTAGAGCCGCGTCTGGTCGCCTGGACCTACGCCACTGCTCTTCACGAAGGCATCGCTGGCGAAGACCGCGACAGGCCTGTCCTCGCCGCGGACGCGCAGCCCGTGAGTCGCTGGCTGGCCGCTGACGGGCGACCAGGTGACCTCGACGGCGAAGCCGCCGACGTCGGACGGGACCTGCCGCAGCTGGTCCGGCAGAGGATCGTTGACCAGCCCCTGAAGCGTCTCCCAGGACCCGAGGCTGTCGAAGCTCTCGACGACCTGGGCCCCCGGCAGGCCGCCGAAGCGGCGTTCCGGGTCGTGGAGGATGCGCTCCGCGCCCAGGTCCGCGGGGAGAGCCGCGGCGCCGCTGACCTGGAGGTCATCGAACTGTGCGCTCCCCGTCAGGGCGGAGACGCGGGAGAAGAAGCGCACGGAGACGGACTGCAGCCTCAGCGGCGCCTCTGGCGGCGCTGCCGGGTATTGCCCCGCCTGAAGCGTGACGGGCTTGGTCAGGTCCGCGGCGACGAAGGACCAGCCGGGCGCGAGCTCGCTGCCGGACTCCGGTCCCAGGACAAAGGTCAGGTACCTGCCGGCCGCGTCCTGCACCTTCGCCTGAATGCCGACCCGCCCGTGGAGGTCGGTCGGGCGCACCCACAGCCCGAGCCACCGCGCCTCCGCTGGAAGCTCGATGCCGGGCGTCGCCTCCGCGTCCTCGGCGAGAACATCGAGCATCGACCCGAGCGAGCGGTCGGCGAAGTCGCCTCGGAAGTAGCTGACCTGGCCGAAAGTCGCCGGGTCGATGCCGAGGATGTCGAAGTTCGTCCGTTCGAAGCCAGTGCCCTGGCTGCCGC
>JAUYMC010000210.1 GCA_030699545.1 Gemmatimonadales bacterium
ACCGTCGCGTGGAAGAAGCTGAAGCCAGCCGTACGGACCACGAAGCCGGCGCAAGCGCCGACCCCAGCGCGCGCGTGGGATCCCGCGCTCGAAGCCGGACTCGCGATGAACTTCCTCATCCTCGGGGACGGGATCGGGTCCGACGAGGAGCGCCGCCAGCGCGCGGTGGGGCATGCGCGCGCGCTCTGTCACATGGTCTACGAGGGCGAGCCCGCTACCGGCGCGTCGGCGTCGTGGCCTTGCTGGCCTCCGGGCTGACCCACCTCCCCCTCGAGCACGTCGTCGGCGCGTGGCACTGCACGCACGACACCGACCGCTCAACCGCTACCTCGCGCTGCCGGAGCTGCTCGCGCTCGGTCAGGACGTAGACGGCGCCGCTGACCGCGAGGGCCGTCGTCACGTAGCCGGCGACGAAGAGGGTGACGGGGCTCCAGAAGCGGCGTTTCACAGCACCCGCATCCATCGCTGCTTCGGGTCAGGCCGCACGGCCGGCGCGCGCGGGCGCGCTTCCCGATCGTGTTCCCCGCCGCGCGTCATCCCCATCGACTGGAACCCGCTCGCTCGCAGGCTTACGCCGGGCTCTTCGGGAAGCGTGTACGTCCAGGCCTCGCGGTAGCCGAGAGCCTTCGCGGCTCGGCAAAGTTCCCCGTAGAGCCGCGAGCAGGCGTTGACCTCGACCGCGACGCCGGGCGCGACCGCGACGCGCGAGATCACGACGCGGCCGGTGCCCTGCCAGACGCGCGCCGGGTTCGCCGCGATGGCGACGGCCACGACCTCGCCGTCGATCGCGAGCGCCGCGGCGAACAGGCCGCCCTGGGTGAACTTGAGGTGGCGGTGCCACTCAGCGACGAGGAGCCGCGCGGCCTTGCATGTGATCGGGACGATCGCGACCTTGGCGGCGACCTCGACTACCACAGCAGCGCAGCCGCCCCGCCCAGCGCCACGAGCGTGGCCCCCACGCCCAGCGCCGCCGCCTTCAGGGTCATCCGCGGCGCGTGGCGCAGCCGGTAGACCAGCCCGCGGGAGCGCGAGTAGGTCGGGTAGCGCGCCTCGAAGCCGCGCTCGATCGCCGGGCCGATGTGCCCGAGGGCCTTGCCGCCGGCGATCGTGCTCTCGATGGAATTGCGGCGGGCGACGGCGAGCGCATCCTCGGGCTCTTCGGGCTGCACGATCCCGTCGCGCCGGACGATGTCGGCCCACGACCTCCCGATCTTGGCGAGCGCCTCCTTCGTCGGCGTGACCGAAAGTGCGCCCTCGGGCTCCGGCCCGTGGCGCGCGCAGACGGCGCGCAGGTACTTGATGACGCCCTGGTCGCGCTTGTGGGCCTCGCTGAGGTCCGTGAACGCCTTCATCCAGTGACGCTGGTCGTCCTGGGCCGTCTTGAGGTCCCGGGCGCGCTTCGCGTGCTCGTAGCGCTCGACGCGAAGGCGCGCGCAGGCGGACTCGACCGTCTCGTCGTCGCGGACCCCGACGGCTTCCGCGAGCTTGTCCCGCTCGGCCTTGATCGTCTCGACCAGGTCGCAAGCGTCACAGTGACAGACGAGATTCTCCTTCGCGTATCCTTGGGCGGCGCGGCGTATGGCGCGCTCGACGGCGGCTCGCGTGCCCTCCATGGGCTGCGCTTCGGCCGCAGCTCTGACAGCCTCGCGCTCCATGCGGAGGGTGTGGTTCGCGGCCTTGGTCGGGGCGGCCTCCAGGCGAACGACATCGAGGTTGTCCCGGAGTTCGCCCAGCAACGCTACGGCGGCATCCCGCTCCTTCTCGACCTCGGCGATGGCACGTGCGACTGCAGCCACCGTGAACTCGTCCGATTGGGCGTTGACCAGGTCACGCACCTCCTCCAGCGTCGCGTACGGCCCCGACTTGCCGTAGAGCCCCTGGAAGTCATGGATCTTGATCGGCGGCATGGGCGGCCCCTCCGGCGGTCCGAGGTGGAAGATGATCGTGTCGCGCGGCGGGTCGTTCAGCGTGACCGTTTCGGCGCCAGCCGTGACGAACGGGAGGGCGCGAAGGTGGTCGCCGATCCGGTCCCCGGGGCGCAGGGATGCGTTGCACATGACGCACTCAGGGCCGTAGAAGTTCTCGTGCCCGCAGCGCTCGCAGGGTGCTCCGCCCGCGTCCCGGTCGCCAAGGCGCAGCGGAGCTGAACACTCACCGCACTCGGTGCGGCTGTCCCCGTTCATGTAGTGGCACTTCGGATCCGGGCACATGATCGGCATAGCAGCCTCCTTCGGTTCGGTTCAGCGTCCCTTGTCTAACCTACCCGGGCCGGCGGGCGTCGTCCTCGCGGAAGCGAAGAGGTCGCGCTGGCACCCCGGCCCGGCGGCCCAGACGACCTCGGCGCTCTCCCGCCCGCCGCTCCGTCGGGCGGTCTGCATGCGCCCCAGAGGCTCGAACGGGAGCCACGTCGCGCCGGCCTGCTCGCAGACGATGACCTGCCCGCGGCGCTCGCGGCACCAGACGCTCTCCACATCGTCACGAGGTTGGTCGAGTCGGTCGACCCGATGCGCTGCAGCCAGGCGTCGCCTCCTCGAGCATCCGAAGCGCCTCCGCGCGCCGCCGCTCGACGTCGCACTCGGAGCGAGCCCGCGGCGGCCTTCTGAACAGCGAACCCGGGACGCTGAAGCGCCCGCCCGGGATGACGGCTGGCGGCGAGGGCGGGTCTCGAGGAACGCGCCGCGGCGACGGGTCCGGGTGGCTGGGCTCGGGCGCCGGGACCGGGGCGCGCGGAGGCGCGGGTGGCGTCGCGCGCGTCTCGACCGGAACCGCCTTCGGCTCGGCGACCGCATTTGCGACCGCGACCGCAACGGGTGCGACCGCGACCGCAACGGCGGCCCGCTCCGCGAGGATCCGCTCCTCCTCCGCCCGCGCGGCGGCGAGCTCGACCTGTCGCTTCGCGCGCCGGTGCGCGTCCTTCGCCTGCGTCAGGACGTGGCCGAAGCCCTCCTTGTGGCCGCCAGGCGGGATGCGGCGGATGATGTCGTCCACGTCGACCCCCTCGGCGAGCGCATGCGCGAGCGCGGTCATCTGGCCCCGCGAGAGGTCGCTCCAGCCCTTCAAGGCGCCGAAGTCGACCACAGCCTCGGCCCAGGCGCGGAAGACGCGCAGGAAGCCCGCTTCGACGCCGTGCTCGGCTGCGAGCTGGCGCCC
>JAUYMC010000212.1 GCA_030699545.1 Gemmatimonadales bacterium
CGTCTACGGGCCGCCGCCGGGGTACTTGTCGTCACCGGGCATGCCGAGTGCCGATCCCCGCAGCACCTGACAAACACGCTCGAGGAGCTCTCGTTTGCGCTGAACGAGGCTTGAAACCCCACTGGCTCGGATTTCCGTGACAATGGGGTCGTCAATACGTTCGTTATGCTGAACCCCATGCGAACGGTCAGAGGGCTGAGTTACGACACCGAGTAGCAATCACGCGATGTTCTGCGCATCGGTGTCGTGACAGGATTCCCGAAGATCAACCGCGTGTCGTGAGAACTCCCAGCGGAACTCACAGCGCGGCGACCAGGGGGGCAGGGCGCGCGGTGGCGCCTCCTCCGAAAGCTGCCCGGAGCGCCTCTCCTGCGCGTCTACCCGTCACCGCGTCTGTACGTCAGGGTGTGGTTAGCACATCCCCCCCATGCCACCGCCGGGCATCGGGGCGCCTTCTCCTTTTCCTTCTTCTACACGACGACGTACTCCGTCGTGAGCAGCAGCCCCGCGATGGACGTGGCGTTCTGCAGCGCGGTACGCGTCACCTTAGTCGGATCGATGACGCCGGCCGTGATCGCCCTAGAGATCTCGCGCCTGCCCCCCAGGCCGCCCGTGAGCCTTGAGCCACGCGACAATCTTCGACAGGCTCCCGGTCGCCAGCGCAACGACCGTGTCTGCCGCGCCGTAGTAGAGCCGCAGGGTGTCTCCGTCGTCGGCCAGGGTCGCCCCGCAGGGGAACACCACGTCGCCCACGTCGCCGACCATCTCGTAGGGTGCGCGCGGCCCGAACACCCAGTCGTCGGCGCGCAGCACGCAGCGTGTCGGGTCTTCGAGGTCGAGTAGCGCGAGCCCCACGCGGTAGATGGCCCCGGAGGCGGTGTGGCGCACGCCATGGTAGATAATCAGCCAGCCCTCGGGAGTCTCGATCGGCGGCGGCGAGAGGCCGATCTTCCCCGCGTCCCACCAGGCCCCGCGGCGCGCCTCGAGCACCAGCTCGTAGCCGCCCCAGTGCTTCAAGTCGGGCGAGAACGACAGCCACATGTGCCCCGCGTGCGCGCCGGATACGGGGCGGTGAATCATCGCCCAGCGCCCCTTGAAGCGCCGCGGAAACAGGGCAGCGTCCTTGTCCTCCGGGGGCTGGGCCAGGCCCATGCGCTCGAAGGTGCGGAAGTCTTCGGTCAGGGCCAGCGAGACGGCGGGGCCGACGCGCGAATACGCGGTGTAGGTCACCACGTAGCGGCCGAGCTCAGGCACCCAGACGATCCGGGGGTCTTCGATGCCCCATAACTCCTCGGGATGGCGCTCGGGGTCGGGCCGCAGCGTGGGTGCGTCGTCGATGCGCCAGCCGGTGACGCCGTCCGCCGAGCGGGCAGCGGTGAGGTGCGAGATGCCGCGCCGGTCCTCGACCCGGCAGAGTAGCAGCGTCTCCCCGTCCGGCCCGAGGCGCACCGCCCCGGGATTGAACACCGAGTTCACCGGGTACGGCCAGTGCTCGGCCGTGAGAATCGGGTTGCCGGAATGGCGCTCGAAGAGCTCGACCTGCGACGGCGGCTGGGGACGGGCGTCCACGACGTCAGTCGCTCTCGATCCTAGCAGCATCGGCGTTCGGCGGCGGCGCCGCGCCCGCGCTCGCCGCACTGTCCTCCTCCAGCGCGCGCAGGGCAAGGTCGCGGCGGTAGCCGAGCAATGTGAGCAGGGCGATGAGCCACGCCAGGGTGGACTCCGCGCCCTCGTTGGCGCTCGCGCGGTCGGGATGGAGCCCGTCGCGGCAGCCCCCGGTCCGGTAATCGTACAACGGCTCCCGGATGTCGTTCGCGCCCAGGAGCCAGTCGAGGGCGCTCCGGGCGGCGTCGAGCCAGCGCTCCTCCCCGGTGCAGCGGTGGGCTTCGACGCAGGCTTCGAGCAGCGCCTGCATCTCGATGGGCTGCTGGTCGAACCGCGCGCGCTCGCCGCCCCGCGGGTACCAGCCCGCGTTGCCGATCGGGGAGAGGTGCCCCTCAGGAGCGGTCTGGACCTCAACCAACCAGCGGAGCGAGTCGAGCGCGGCGTCGGTGAAATCGGCCCGGCCGAGGCGCCGGCCCCACAGGAGCAGGGCGTGGGGCAGCTTGCCGTTCGCGTAAGCAAGAATGTTCTCCGGCCAGCGCCAATCGCGCCGGACGTTGGCGCGGTAGCTCTCGTACAGGCGCGTGGCCAGCGTCTCACCGACGGTCTGCACGGCCCAGGCGCCGCCGAAACGGCGCAGGTAGTACTCGGACCCGAGCAGCGCGAACGCCCAGGTGCGGGGCGAGGTGAAGGAGGGGGCCACCCCGATTGCCTGGTCGAAGAGCTGCACCGCGAGATTGATCATCCCGTCGTCCGGCGCGAAAGCGACCGTGTACCCCAGCCCCCAGAGGGCCCGGCCGTGACAATCCTCCGACCCCACGGCGTCGGACCAGGTGCGTTCGAACGACATGTGGTTGCGGAACCGGCCGGCCTTAGGGTTCCACGCGTCCTCGAGGAAGGACAGGTAGGTCGTGGCCAGGCCGAGCAGGGCGTCGTCGCCGCTCGCTGCATGGGCCAGCAACGCCACGATCAGCGCTCGCGCGTTGTCGTCCACGCAGTACCCGTGGCGGCGATTGGGAACCGTGAAGCGAGCGTGCTGCAGAATCCCCGTCGAGTCGGTCAGCGTCCGCAGATGCCGCAGGTCGAGTTCGGGCAGCTCCGCCGCCGCGGCGCCGGCGTCCACCGCCAGCGCGCGCGGTCGCAGGGGGGCTCCCCGCTCGCGCTTGACCACCTCGAAGACCTCGAGGTAGGCGCGCGCCACTTCCCGCCAGACCATAGGGCGCGAGAACATGTAGGCCGCCTTGCGCATCCGGTGCCGCTCGGCCGCATCGTCCAGCAGGCCGACGACCGCGTCCGCGATCGCGCGCGTGTCGCCGAAGGGTACGAGGCGCCCGCGCCCGTCCGCCAGTATCTCCCGCGCGTACCAGTAGGGCGTCGAAACGATCGCTTTTCCGGCGCCCAACGCATACGCCAGGGTCCCGGACACGATCTGCTCTGCGTCCAGGTACGGCGTGATGTAGACGTCCGCCGCGCCCAGGAACTCGCACAGCTCGTCCAAGTCCAGGAAGCGGTTGTGGAAGTGAACCCGGTCGCCCATGCCGAGCCGGCGCGCTCGTCGCTTGAGGCCTAGGCGATATTTCTCACCGTGCTGGCGCTGGACGTGGGGATGGGTCGCTCCCACGATCAGGTAAACGACCTCGGGGTGCCGCTCGACGATCGCGGGCAGGGCATCGATGACTAGCTCGATGCCCTTCCCCGGGTGGAGCAGCCCGAAGCTCAGGATCACGGTGCGGCCTTCGACGCGGAACTTGTCCTTGAAGAAATTGGGATCCACGAACGGAACGTCCGGGATGCCGTGCGGGATGAGGGTGACCTTGTCCCCCTCCACCTTGTAGACCTCGCGCAGGAACTCGCGCGCGGTCTCGCTCATGACGATCAGCCGGTCGGAGAGTCGGGCAAGCTGGTCGAGCACCCGGCGCTGAGGCTCGTCGGGCTGCCGCAGCACGGTGTGGAGCGTGGTCACGATCGGCATGCGGACGTCCTGGAGCAGCGCGAGCAGGTGCATGCCGGCCGGGCCACCGAAGATGCCGTACTCGTGCTGAATGCAGAGCACGTCCACCGCGCTCAGGCTGAGGAAGTCCGCCGCGCGGTGGTAATCGCCGAGCGCGCCCTCTCGGATTTGATAGCAGACCTCGGCGGGGTAGTCGTAGCCTTCGGGCCGGTCGTTCAGCGCTACCACGACCGCCTGTTCCGGGTGGCCGGTCGCCTGGCCGACCGCGCGGCACAGGTCTGCGGTAAAGGTTCCGATGCCGCAGCGGCGGGGGAGGTAGGTTCCGAGGAAGGCCGTCGTCAGCGCCATGAGGAAACGCTCGCTAGTTAAGCGAAGAGAATGAACGCTAATCTGGCGGCGCCCGCTTTGGAAGCGCGAGCCGAGAACGCCGCGATGCGTGCTCTTCTGGCGCCCGCCGGTGCATCAACGCGGTGCGAGGATCACCGACGCGACGCGCAGATCCGGCGGCAGCTCCCCGCCACCTCGTCGCGCCTGAATCCAGCGGCCCGACGCGGGGACGATGCGCGAGGCACTGGCGAGCCGGAAACGGCTGACGGGATTCACTCGGATCTAGCCGAATCGACACCACGAATCGACACCACGGCTC
>JAUYMC010000219.1 GCA_030699545.1 Gemmatimonadales bacterium
ACAAGAAGTTCAAGAAGGCGCAGGCGTCCATTCAGGGCGAGGAAATCCGGGTCCAGGCGCCGTCGAAAGACGAGCTCCAGGACGTCATCGCCTTCCTGCGGGCGCAGGACTTCGGGCTCGAGCTGAAATTCGGGAATTACCGCGGATGAAGCTGGGCGTCATCTCGCTCGGCTGCGACAAGGCGACGGTCGATTCCGAGCGGCTCGTGGGCGAGCTGGTGGGTCACGGCGCCGTCGTCACGCCCGACCTCCCCTCCGCCGACGTCATCCTCGTGAACACCTGCGGCTTCATCGACGCCGCCAAACAGGAATCGATCGACGCCATCCTCGACGCCGCCAAGCTCAAGACGGACGGCGCGGTCAAGGCGGTCGTGGCCGTCGGGTGCCTCGTGCAGCGCTACAAGCAGGAGCTCACGCAGGAAATCCCCGAAGTCGACCTGATGCTGGGATTCTCGGAGCTGCATCACCTCGTGCCGGAGCTGGCCAAACGGGGGCTGATCGACGACCCCGTCGCCGCGCATCCCGGCGTCCGCCAATTCCTCGGCGGCCAGCCCCACGTCCGCTACCTCAAGATCTCCGAAGGCTGCGATCACACCTGCGGCTTCTGCGCGATCCCGCTGATGCGGGGCAAACACCGCTCCGAGCCGCTCGCGCGGCTGGTGCAGGAAGCGCGGCAGCTCGAGGCGCAGGGGGCGCGCGAAGTCAACCTCGTTGCGCAGGACCTCGGCCACTGGGGCCGCGACCTGGGGATGGGCGGCCCGAAGCTCCCCGACCTGATCGAGACGCTGCTGCGCGAAACGACGGTGCGGTGGTACCGGCTGCTCTATGTCTATTCCGCGGGGATCAGCGAGCGGCTGGTGTCGCTCATGGCCCGCGAGCCGCGCATCGTTCCCTATATCGACATGCCGATCCAGCACGCGAGCGATCGCGTCCTCGAGCGGATGCGGCGGCCGGAACGCCGGCACACGCTGCGCCAAAAGCTCGCGTGGCTGCGGCGCGAAATCCCCGACCTGGCGGTCCGCACCACCTGCCTGCTCGGCTACCCCGGCGAGACCGACGAGGACTTCCGCGAGCTGCTCGCCTTTCTCGAGGAAGCGCAGTTCGACCGCCTGGGCGCCTTCGCGTATTCGCCGCAGGAGGGGACGCGGGCGATGCAGTACCCCGATGACGTCGATGCCGGCGTCAAGCGCGATCGTCTGGAAGAGGTCATCGAATTGCAGCGGGCGATTTCGGGTGAGCGGCTGGCGCGATTCGTCGGGCGGGACGTGGACGTGCTGGTCGACCGGATCAGCGATCCGGACGAAGAGGGCGCGACGCACGTGGGACGGGTCCAATGGCAGGCGGACGACGTGGATGGGGTGACGTATCTGTCCGCGGGCGGGTGGTCGGAGGTGGGGACGTTCGTGCGCGCGCGCATCACCGCGAGCGAGGACTACGACTTCCGGGCGGTCGCGCTGACGTGAACCGGTCCTCCGAGCTGTTCACCCGGGCGAAAGACGTGCTGCCCGGCGGCGTGAACTCGCCGGTGAGGGCGTTCCGGGCGGTCGGGGGAACGCCCTTTTTTGTCGCCCGCGCCGAGGGAGCCCGCCTCACGGACGCCGACGGCACGAGCTACCTCGACTATGTCTGTTCGTGGGGGCCGCTGATCCTTGGCCACGCGCATCCGGCGGTGCTGGAGGCCGTGCGCTCGGCGGCGGCGCGCGGGTGGTCGTACGGCGCGCCGTGCGAAGCCGAAGTGGAGCTGGCGGAAGCGGTCCGGCGGCGCATGCCCTCGCTCGAGATGCTGCGGTTCGTGAACAGCGGTACCGAGGCGACGATGGCCGCGGTCCGGCTCGCGCGGGCGGCAACGGGCCGGGAGCTGATCCTCAAGTTCGACGGCTGCTACCACGGCCACGCCGACGGCTTTCTCGTCAAAGCGGGCTCGGGCGTCGCGACCCTGGGACTGCCCGACAGTCCGGGCGTGCCGGCCGGTCTCGCGAGCCTCACGCTCACGGCGCCCTTCAACGACGTCGCGGCGGTGGAGGAGCTGTTCCGGCGGCACCCGGACGCGATCGCGGCCGTGATCGTGGAGCCGTACGTCGGCAACGTCGGGTTCATTCCCCCCGACCCCGCGTTTCATCCGGCGCTGCGCGCGGCGTGCGACCGGCACGGGGCGCTCCTGATTTTCGACGAAGTGATGACGGGTTTCCGCGTCGCTCCCGGCGGCGCGCAGCAGCGGCTCGGCATCCGCCCCGACCTGACGACGCTGGGCAAGATCGTCGGCGGCGGCTTTCCCGTCGGGGCGTACGGCGGCCGCGCGGACCTGATGCGGCGCATCGCGCCCGAAGGGCCCGTGTATCAAGCCGGCACGCTCTCGGGAAATCCCGTGGCGATGGCCGCGGGCCTGGCGACGCTCGGCGAAACGGAGCACGCCGGGTTTTACGAGGCGCTCGAGGCTCGCACGCAGCGTCTCGTGCGTGGGCTCGAGCAGGCGGCGCGCGGGCGCGACGTCCCGGCCAGGGTCGGCTCCGCGGGATCGATGTGGGGGCTGTATTTCACGGAGCGCCCCGTCCGGAATTACGCCGACGCCAAGACCGCCGACACCGCGCTCTACGCGCGGGTCCATCGGGCGTTGCTGGCGCGCGGCGTCTTCTTCGCGCCGTCGGCGTTCGAAGCGGCCTTCGTGTCGAGCGCGCACACCGACGCGGACATCGATTTCACGATCGCACAGCTCGATGCGGCGCTCGACGAGGCGCGCGCTCACTAGCGCCGCGCTCGTCGCGCTGGCGGGGGCGGGGAGCGGGTGCCCGCGCCCGCGCGCGCCGGCGGGTCCTGCCGTGGCGGGCGATGCCGAATTCCGGGTGGGACTCGTCGTGGGCGTGCCGAAGGTGCTGCTGGGCGGCGCCGGAGGCGGCGAGCTGCTCGTCAACACGATGGCCGGCGAGCCGATCGGAACGATTCCCGCGGGCGCGCAGTGGTCGGTGCTGGCCGACACCGGGGGATTGGCCCGGTTCGTCCTGGTGCGGCACGACGGATCGCGGGCCGGGCCGTACTCGGCGATCGCGGCGACCAACGTCACCGAAAACCGCTTGGCCGTCGCCAACGGTCGCCGCTACCGGGGACGGCTGCAAGTCACGGCCGCGCGCACCGGGCTGACGCTCGTCAACCGGGTGGATCTCGAGAGCTATGTCGCCGGTGTGGTGAGCCCGGAGATCGGGCCGCGGCGCGCCAACGAGGAGGCCGCCGTCTTCGCGCAGGCGGTCGTGTCCCGGACATTCGCCGTGCGCAATCGGGGGCGCTGGGCCACGCTGGGCTTCGATGCCTACGACGATGTCCGCGATCAGGTGTACAACGGCGTGGCGGCGGAGACGCCGCAAGCCTGGAAAGCGGTGCGGGAGACGGCCGGGCAGGTGCTGCGCTACGACGGCGCGCCGATCGACGCCTTCTTTCATTCGACGTGCGGCTTCAGCACCGCGGCGGTCGAAGAGGCGTTCGCCACGGCCCGGGCACGGCCATATCTGCGCGCCGTCTCCGACGCGCGGGGAGGGGGGGGGGGAAATTTCTACTGCGACATCTCCCCACGGTTTCGCTGGCACGAAGAATGGGACGCCTCCACGCTCCGGGCTATATTGACGCGAACCCTGCCGGCGCTGATGCCGATCGGCGGCGACGGCCTGCAACGCATCACCGGGGTGGAGGTCACGCGGACGACACGCTCCGGCCGGGTGGGGGAGCTGCGAATCATCTTCGAGCGCGGCGACGTCCGGATTCCGGGCCCGCAGGTTCGCACGATCCTCCGCCCCGACCCCGACCGGCTGCTCCACAGCGGCGCCTTTCAGCTTACCGTGGAGACGCACGGCGGGCAGGTGAGCCGGTTGGTTGCGGCGGGCGCCGGTTCCGGCCATGGCGTGGGGATGTGCCAGTGGGGGGCGATTGGGCGCGCGCGCGCGGGGCAGAGCTATCGGGCCATTCTGACGACTTATTTCCCGGGGACGAAGATTGAACGGATCTACTAGGGCGGCCGGACGGCCGGACGGC
>JAUYMC010000223.1 GCA_030699545.1 Gemmatimonadales bacterium
GCCGTCCCGCCGCGAGCGGATCGTCGGTGATCGACAGGCGCTCATCGAACACCGCGGCGCCGACTTTCCCGGCGAGGGGCGAGCTCCCCTGGAGCACCGTCTTGCCCGAGAGGGCCTGTTCGAGCGGCAACACGACGGCGCTGAGGCCCGCGGGCGTGAAGATCACCGGCAGCGCGCCGTCGGGCGGCGCGACGATCCGCAGCGCGGGCTCGAGCCGGGTTTCGATGGATCGCACCAGGGCGTCCAGATCGGCGTCGCTGGGAAGATCGCACGCGACGAACTGATCGTAGACCATCAACACGTCGTCGCCCGCGATGCGCGTGAGGTCGGCGGTCACGGCGACGCCCGTGGCGCGGTAGCTGCCGCGCGCGCCGGCGCTGTTACCGACGGCGGTCTCGGCCACTTCGCGCTCGATCGACACGTTGATCTGACAACCGGGGCGCGTGAGGCGCTCGACGAGCAGCCGGCCCATGGCGATCAGCCGGTCGAGCGGCGCGCCGGCCGCGCGATCGAAGTACGTCGGGATGGCGGGCAGCGGCTCGCGCGGCGCGGGCGGAAACGCGAGGTCCACCGGGTCGCCGAGCTCGGCGGAAGCGCGCGCGCGCGCGACCAGCTCCGCGGGATCGGGCGCGGCGGCGGTGGTGCCGGCCACGCCCATCCGGCCGCCCGCGATGACGCGGATGTTGACGCCGCCCTCTTCGGTGATGCCGGCGGCTTTCAGCCGGCCGCTCTCGAACGCGATCGCCGTCCGTTCTTCGCGCCGCCATATCGCGTCGGCGCCGCCGCCGTTCGCGCCGCGCGTCGCCGCCTCGAGCAGGCGGTCGATCACGACGGCACGTCCCCGCCGACGAGGGCTTCCTCGATGCGCACGTGCGGCGCGCCTTCGGTGACCGGCAGCGGGAACTGGCCGCCCTTGCCGCAGCCGCCGCCCATCTCGTTCCAGGTAAAGTCGCCGCCGATGTGATCGATGCGGTCGAGCGTCTGGAACAGGTTCCCGGCGAGGACGACGTCCTTGACGAGCTCGGCGACCCGGCCGTCGCGGATCATGTGCCCCCACCCCGCCGTGAAGGAGAAGCTCTCGAGCATCGTCTGGCCGCCGAAGGCGCCGCAGGCATAGACGCCGAGCTTGATGTCGCGGATCAGATCCGTGAACCCCACGCGCTCGGCGCCGGGCGGCGTCGAGATGTAGGTATTGGTCATGCGCACGATGGGCGCGTGGCGGAACGACATCGCGCGGGCGTTGCCGGTCGGGCGCTCACCGAGCTTCGCGGCGGTCTCCCGGGAATGGAGCCGGCCCACGAGGATGCCGTCGCGGATCAGGGGGGTGTCCTGCGTCGGCGTGCCCTCATCGTCGAACGGCAGGGTGCCGCGCAGGCCCGTCGCGGCGCCGTGGTCGCCGACGTTCAGGGCCGGCTTCCCGAAGCGGCGGCCCAGGGTCATCATCTCGCGCGCCTGGGGGTTCTCGTAGACGAAGTCGGCCTCGGAGAGATGGCCGAACGCTTCGTGGATGAACACGCCCGCCAGCTCGTTGTCGAGAATCACGGGGTAGGTCCCGCCGCGCACCCGGGGCGCGTCGAGGAGATCGACGGCGCGCTGCGCGGTCTCGCGGAAGCGGTCGTCGAACCCCTGCACGCTGCGCCAGCCTTTGCGCAGACCGATCGACTCGAGCCCCTTTTCGATCGTTCCGTTGCGCCGCGCGATCGCCACGCCGGAGACGACCACCTCGGGGCGGAGCTGGAAGACGGCGGCGCCTTCCGAGTTCGCGTACCAGACCTCCGCGATTTCGTCGCGATAGCTCGCCTGGGTATCGACGACCGCATCGGAGACGCCCAGCATCGCGCCGTTGTAGGCGTCGAGCAGGCGCTTCTTGTCGGCGAGCGGCACGCCGCGCACGTCGCCGTCGAGGTCGAGCGCCACGTCGGCGACCTGGGGCACCGTCTCGGCCAGGCGGATCGGCTCGTCCAGGCGAACGGCGCGCGACAGGTCGTGCGCGCGCTCCACCATCGCCGGGAGCGCATCGAGCGAGGTGAAGGACGCGATCCCCCAGCCGCAGCCGCGGTTGAGCACGCGCACGAACCCGCCTTGGTCTTCGCTGACGGTCGCGGTCTCGAGCCGGGGCCCGCGAAAGGCGACGGTGGAGCTCCAGGTACGTTCGACGCGGATTTCGGTGTAGTCGGCGCGGGACTGCTTCAGGGCGGCGGTGAGGCGGTCCTTCACGGCGTGGCTATTCTCCCAGGTCGCGCAGCTTCGCCGCGTAGTCGGGGCGCACGACGATCTCCCCGTCGAGGATCACCTCGCGGTCCCACGGCAGGATGATGAAGTTCTCGTTTTCGAGGGCGTAGAAGTCGGGCCGGTAGCTGCCCGTCCGGAACGACACGGCGGTTTTCACTTCGGCCGGCTGGAATTCGCGCACGGCCGCGAGCGCCAGTTTCATCGTGCTGCCCGACTCGCAGGTTTCGTCCACGAGCAGGATACGTTTGCCCGTGACGAGGCGCGACGGCCCGGCGATCATGGCCGGCGCGGTCCCCGGGGCTTCGCGCGTGATGGTGATGGACGCAAAGTCGCGCTGCAGGATGCTCGCGACGACGGCCCCAGGAATGACGCCCGCCTTGGCGATCCCGATGATCAGCTGCGGATCGTACTCCCGGAAGATCTTGAGCGCGAGCCCGCGGCACAGCTCGCCGAAGAACGGCCAGTCGACCTGCAGGACGCCCCGCGGCGACCCGCGCGGCGCGCGCGTGCCGCCCGACGGTCTCGGTCTCGGGGGGTTCGGTGGGAGGGCGGGCATCGAGCGGGAAGCTACATTGCCAACGCCAACAGCCGCAAGCTATTTTCGGCGCATGGGTTTCTGGCGCCGCCTCTTCGGCGGCTCGACGGGGGACGATCTCAAACCCCAGCGTCTCGACTATTTGAACGAGGCGCTCGCGCTCGAGCGTCAGGGGGATTATGACGCGGCGCTGACGTCCTACCGCCTCGCATTGCGCGATCATCCCAACGACGCGCGCATTCTCCAGAACATGGCGATCGCGTTCACCAAGACGCGCCGCTTTGACGAGGCCATCCGGCATTACCGGCGCGCGCTCGAGCTCGACCACGGCCTCGCCGGTGCCCATTACGGCCTGGCGTTCCTGCTGCTGCAGCGCGGCGATCCCGACGGCGCCGCGCAACATCTGCGCACCTTCCTGGCGCATCCGCCCAAAGGCCCCGACGCTCAGAAGTGGATCGAGCACGCCACCCAGGCGCTGCGCGATCTCGGCAGCGGCGCCGCTCATGCCTGACGCCGTCCGGCCGCTGCTCGCGCTGGCCACGTTGGCGCTGGCGTGCACGCTGGGGCCGGACCTCGACCGGATCGTGGCGATCGAAGTGGTGCTCCCCGACTCCGGCCGGGTGGCGGTCGGGGATACCCTCTATCCGAGCGCCCGCGCCCTCGACGGCCGCGGGGATTCGGTGGCCGCCGAGATCCGCTGGAGCGCGCTCGATACCGCGATCATCGCCGTCGACAGTACCACCGGGGCGACCGTGGGGAAAGTCGCCGGCACGGGACGGCTCCAGGCGCGCGTCGCATCCCTCCGATCCAATCCACAGTCCGTCCTCGTGCAGTAGATTCCGGAACCTGTCGCCGGAGCGTCGCCGATGTCCAAGGGAACCCTCACGCAACTCTTCTTCACAGCCGTGGACCGCCATGCGGGACTCGCGGCGGCCTTTCGCTCCAGAGTGGGCGGCGCGTGGCTGCCCGTCACCCATCGCCAGACGCTCGAGCGCGTGCAGGCGATCGCGCTCGGTCTGCGCGAGCTGGGGGTCCTGCCGGGCGACAAGGTCGCGCTGATTTCCGAGAACCGGCCGGAGTGGGCGCTGACCGATTACGCCTGCCTGTGCTCGCGGGCGGCGGACGTGCCGATCTACCCGACCCTGACCGCCAAGCAATCCGAATACATCCTGCGCGACTCGGAAGCGGTGGCCGCGTTCTGCTCCACCGCCGAGCAGGTGGCCAAGGTGCTCGACGTGAAGGGCGCGCTGCCCACGCTCCAGCACATCGTCGCCTTCGAACCGTCCGCCAAGCGCGCCGGCGTGATGACGCTCGCCGAGCTCGAGGCGAAGGGCCGGGCGGCGGCCGGGAAGTATCCCGACTGGAAGAAGGAAGCCCTGGCCGTCCAGCCCGACGACCTCGCGACGCTGATCTACACGTCGGGTACGACGGGCGACCCCAAAGGCGTGATGTTGTCGCACTACAACATCTGGTCGAACGTGCAGGCGGTGCTGCAGATGATTCCGATCGGTGGCGGCGACGAGTGCCTGTCGATGTTGCCGCTGTCACACAGCTACGAGCGCATGGTGGATTACACCCTGTTCCAGGCGGGCGTGATCATCAACTACGCGGAGTCGTTCGATACGGTCGCCGCGAATCTGCAGGAAGTGAAGCCGACGGTGGTGCTGTCGGTCCCGCGGCTCTACGAGAAGGTCTACGCCCGCGTGCTCGAGAACGCGCTGTCGGGGAGCGCGGTGAAGCGGACGATCTTTTTCTGGGCCAAGCGCGCGGGCGAGCAGTGGGCCACGCGCGCCCTGGCGGGTCTGCCGATTCCCCGCGGCCTCGCGTTCAAGAAGACACTCGCCGACAAGCTGGTCTTCTCCAAGCTGCAGGCCCGCACGGGCGGCCGGGTGCGCTTTTTCGTCTCGGGCGCGGCGCCGCTGTCGGCGGACATCGCCAAGTTCTTCTTCAGCGCCGGCCTCCCCGTGATCGAAGGCTACGGGCTCACGGAGTCTTCGCCCGTGCTCACGCTCAATCCGCTGGACCGCATCAAGCTCGGCACGGTAGGGCGGATCATCCCGGGCGTCGAGCTCAAGATCGCGTCCGACGGCGAGATTCTGGCGCGCGGGCCCAACATCATGCAGGGCTACTACAAGCAACCCGAGGCGACGCGCGAAACGATAAACGCCGAGGGATGGCTGCTCACCGGCGACATCGGGGAGCTGGACTCGGACGGATATCTGAAGATCACCGACCGCAAGAAAGAGCTGATCAAGACGGCGGGAGGGAAATACATCGCGCCGCAGCCGATCGAGGGGATGGTCAAGCGGAACAAGTTCGTCGCCAACGCGGTGGTGTACGGCGACCGCCGCAAGTTCCCGATCGTCCTTGTGGTGCCGAACTTCGACAACCTGGAGCGCTGGGCGAAGGAGCGGAGCCTCACGTACGGAACCCGCGCCGAGCTGATCACGCTGGCCGACGTGCAGGCGAAGGTGGAGCGGGAAGTGATGGGAATGATGCGCGAGCTCGCCAAGTTCGAGACGCCGAAGAAAGTGCTGCTGCTCGAGCATGACTTCACGATCGAAGCGGGCGAGCTGACGCCGACGCTGAAGGTGAAGCGCCGGGCCGTGGAAAAGCGGTACCAGGACCTGATCGACCGCGCGTACGCCGCGGACGACGCGCTCGCGGCCGCGATCGAGCGCTAGCTAGGTCTTCTCGCCCACCCAGAGCCCCGCGCCCACCGCCAGGCGGGTGAGGCCGATGGGCAGCTCGGGGTCTTCGCTTTCGACGACGAAGCGACGGCCCCGCAGCAGCACGCGATGGGCTTCCACGAGCCAGGGCGAGATCGCAAGATCGGCGCCGACCACGACGCCGCGCGCGATCGCCGTGCGCAGCGGGACTTTCTCGCTCGCATAGAGCAGGGACACCATCGGCTGCTCCGCCATGCCGGCGGGCGGGTTCACCCCGACGAAGTGCACGCCGTCCATCAGCCCGCCGAGCGCCGGGGCCTGGCGCACGGCGGCGCCGATCAGGACGACATAGCCCCCGGGACCGGACATCTCGAGCAGCGCCTGGAGCTTCGCGGCGTCGGCGGTCGGCAGGGGAGACGGCGGCGTGTGGACGCGGGGGACGGGCGTGACCTCGTCGCGCGACACCCGCGCACGGCTGCGCCGGAAGTTCACGATGCCGTTGGAAATCGGATACTCTTTGTGACAGACGGGGCATCCGACGAGACCCGAGCGAACCATGCGGCCGCGCATCTCGCCCGTGGAGAGCACCAGCATCTCTTCGCGGTGCGCCTCGGGGCAGCGGAGCATCTCGGTCAGCTCGATGTGCATGAGACGGGTATCGGGTACCGGGTATCGGGTATCGGGTATCGGGTCAGGGCGTGAATTCAACCCACGTGAGCTTCCCCGGCTCCACCAGGACCCGTCGATACACGCGGGTCGGCCCGATCTGCACACCCATGATATACAGCCCGGGCGGGACGTCGGAGATCGCGAAGTGTTCCCGATAGATGGGGTCGGCGTGATTCCGGGGCCCATAGGTCTCGATGAACGAGAACGGCGTTTCCCGCGGCTCCGGCTTCACGAGGCCGTACATCCGGGCCTGCGGCACGGCTTCGCCCGCCGAGTCCCAGACCTGGCCGGCGACGATCCCGGTTCCCGGGAGCGGCGTGATCCAGAGCTCGGGATTCACGGTGTACGGCGGGTAGCGCACGTCCGGATCGATGACCAACCGCGTCGAATCGAACGGCGATGCGTGGATCTCGAGATGCAGATGATCGTTCGTCGCCCGCCCGGTGTTGCCGACGTGCGCGATCACGTCGCCGGCTGTGACGCGGCGGCCCGCCGATACGAGGAGCTTCGAGTTGTGGTAGTAGACGGAGTAGAGAAACAGCCGCTGGCCCTCGGCCGTCAGCGATCGATCGTGCTTGATCGCCACCGTGAGGGCGCCGCGCTCGGCAGGTCCCGCGTGGACGACCTCGCCGTCGCCCACGGCGTGGACCGCCGTGCCGTTCCCATTGTTGAACTCCACGCCCTGATGCGGCTGGAAGTTGCCGCCCATCGTCGAGCCGAAGCGGTAGGTCTGGTCGATGTACGGCTGATCATTCAGGTCGATGGGCCGGCCGAACCACGTGTGGCGCGCTGCGACGGGGCGACTGGCTTGCGCGACACCGCTCGCTGGGGTCGGCATGCGTCGCGGCGGCAGCCTGAGATCGGTCGACGTCCGTGCCGGGCCGGGCGACCAGGTCCAGTGTCGCCCCCCGTCCCTCGAGTCCTCCCTGCCTTTCACGTGTTGGATCCAGATGTCGTCGTCGGCGTCCAGCGAAATCACGTACTGGCTCCGAATCCTTCCCCACACCGAGTCTTTTGCCGTCGTGGCCCCCGCGGAGTCGGTGATGACCCGCCACGTCTGCCCGTCGTCCCACGTCACCTTGATCCCGTCGGCCGTCGCGATGTAGGTCGTGTCGCCGCGGGTCAGGATGCCGTCGGGCGTCACGTACTGCCATTCGGGACCCAGCTCGCTGAACCCCCAATTGCGCCACGTCTTCCCGCCGTCGGTCGACAGTCCCCAGCCGTTGCCGACGGTGCCGTACCAGATCTGCCCGCGCGGCCCGAACCCGAACGCGTGCACGAAGTCCCAGGAGATCGCGTGGGCCGCGGTGTCGGATGAGAAGCGAATGCGTTCCCATTCCCCATTCCCCTGTCCCCGCCGTAATACGAAGATGCCCTGCCCGTATGTCCCCACCCACACGGCGCTGTCGGGCGCGCGTGCGATCGCCAGCACGTGCACTCCCCAACCTGATGAATCGGGCAGGGACGGGATCGTTTGCGCGCTCAGCGCGCTCACGAACAGCAGTCCCGCGCACAGCGCACCGCGCACTGCTCACCCCCTTGGTGAGTAGCCGGATGGGAGCAGCCGGATCTCCGTGACGTTGACGCGCTCCGGCTGCGACACCGCGAACACGACCGCGGCAGCGACGTCCTCGGCCCGCATCATGTCCTGGCGTTTGGTGAACCCCGGCTTGGAGTCGGGGTCCACCTCGTCCCACAGGTCGGTGTCCACCGGACCGGGCGAGATCAGCGTGGTGCGCACGCGGGTTCGTGCGGTTTCCGCACGGATCACCTCGTGCATGCCCCGCAGCCCGAATTTGCTCGCCGCATACGCGCTCGAGCCCGGGAACCCGATGTAATCCGAAATCGAGCCGACGGAGACGAGGTGTCCGCTGCCCCGCTCCACCATCCGCGGGATCAGCGCGCGCGCCACGAGAAAGGGCGCGGTGAGATTGGTCGCGAGCGTCGTCTGAAAATCCTCCGGCGTTGTTTCGGCGAGCGGTTTGACGATGAACACCCCCGCGTTGTTCACGACGAGGTCGGGAACGCCGAACTCCCGGCCGACCCGCTCGAGCGCGCGCTCGACGGCGGCGGGTTGTGAGACGTCCACCGCGAGGTCGGTCCGACTTGTGGTGGACGAGTCGTTTAGCGAGCG
>JAUYMC010000238.1 GCA_030699545.1 Gemmatimonadales bacterium
GCCGTCACCGCCGCCCTGCGCGCCCTCGGCACGCCGGCCGCGGCCGCGGAGCCGCCCGTGGTGCCCATCGACACGCTGGCGCCGAGTGCGCCCGCGCCCCGCGACGCTCCGGATCCGCAGTCCGGCGACATCGCGGGCTCCTGGACGGTCTATCAACAGATGGTGGCGGCGGGCGTCGGACCGGCATCGCTGGAGGCGCTCATCGCCGGCACGAGCCCAGCCAACGGCGGACCCGCGGACCCCGCGGTGGTGGACATCCACCAGCTGCTGTATCGCGGCGCGCGGGCGCGCCAGCGCGCGCAGGAGCTGCGCGACGCGGCCAAGCGCGCCAGCGGCGACGAGCTCCGCGCCATCATCGACGAAGTCTGCGATCTCGTTGTCCTCGCCATCGAGCCCGAGTAATCCTGCACGAAGATCCACCCGCTGGCCCTGGGTGATCGGGCTGGGGGTGAGCGTCGCGCTGCTCGCGTGGGTGCTGCACGGTATCTCGCTCGATGACATCGTCGCGCACGCGCGCCGCGCCGATCCGTTCCTCCTGGTGAGCGCGGTGGTCCTCGCCACCGCCACCTTCCCGATCCGCACGATCCGCTGGCTGCTGATCCTGCGCGATGGGGACGGCCGGCGCCTGCCGTGGCGGCCGCTGTGGCACGCGACCGCGATCGGATTCATGGCCAACAACCTGCTGCCCGCGCGCGCGGGGGAAGTCGCCCGCGCCTACGTGGCGCGGCGGCAGCTGCCCGTCCGCTTCACGACGGCGTTCGCGTCGATCGGCGTCGAGCGGGTGTTTGACGCGCTCGTGATGCTGGCGTTGATGGCGCTGGCGATCGCGGCCCCGTCCTTTCCCGCGCACACCAGCGTGGGCGGGCGGTCGCTGTCGGGACTCGCCGTCGGCGCCGCGGCGCTGTTCGGCGGGTTGCTGGTGCTGGCGCTGATCGTCGTGCACCGCCCCGCCCCCTGGCTGGCGCTGATCGGCAGGCTGTCGCGCCGGCTGGCGCATTGGGCCGACGGCATCATCGCGGGGCTGGCGGTGCTCAAGCATCCGGGCCGGTTCGCGGCGGTCGTGCTCTGGTCGCTCGTGCTCTGGCTCGTGAATGCCGCGGCGTTCGCCGTCTGCTTCCGCGCGTTTGGGTTGACGATTCCGCTGGAGGCGGCGCTGCTGCTCCAGGGAATCATCGGCTTCGGCGTCGCGGTGCCGTCCACGCCGGGGTTCGTGGGCGTGTTCGAAGCGGCGACGCGCATCACGCTCGCGATCTACGGAGTGGACGCGACACTCGCCGTGAGCTACGCGCTCACCTACCACATCACGACGTTCCTGCCGATCACCCTGCTCGGCCTCTGGTCCTTGTCCCGCCTGCACCTGCGGCTCGGTGAGCTGCGGGCGCCGGAGGAGCGGTGAGCGCGCCGCTGGAGCTGGTACACGTCAGCGCGCACGCCAAGGTCAATCTCTTCCTGCGGATTCTCGCGCGCGACCGCGCGGGGTGGCACCAGATCGAGACGGCGTTCGCGCTGCTCGAGCTCGGCGATGAGCTGGAAGTGCGGCGCATGGCTGCCGGCGTGGATCTCGAGGTCGACGGACCCGACCTGGGGCCGGTCGACGAGAATCTCGCGGTGCGCGCCGCGCGCGTGATGCTCGAAGCCACGGGCGGCCGCTTTGGCGTCGCGATCCGGCTCGTGAAGCGTATCCCGGTGCGTGCGGGCCTCGGCGGAGGCTCGGCGGATGCGGCGGCCGCGCTCCATGCGGTGAACGCCCTCTCGGGCCACGCCGTCCCGCGCCACGAGCTGCTGCACTTCGCCGCGAAGCTGGGCGCCGATGTCGCCTTCTGCGCGAGCGGCGCGCCGCTGGCGGTCGCCTGGGGGCGCGGCGAGCGGCTGTTTCGGCTGCCGGCGCCACCGGCCACGCCGGTGTTGCTCGCGATTCCTCCCGTGCAGGTCGCGACGCCCGACGCGTACCGATGGTGGGACGAAGCGAATCCGTCGCCGGCGCCGCGCGGTCCGGTCGTGCTCGACGCCGAGTCGTTCGCGACGTGGGGCAGCATCGGGCGGCTGGGGGGAAATGATTTCGAGGCGCCGGTCTTCGGACGGCATCCGGAGCTGCGGGCGCTGTATGAGCGGCTCGCGGCGACGGGTCCGATCTGGGTGCGGTTGTGCGGTTCGGGGAGTGCGGTGGCGGCGGCCTATAAGAAGGAGAGGGAGCGGGATGACGCGGCGCAGCGCCTGGGAGAGCGGCACCAGGCGCTGATCAAGACCATGACGAGGACTGAGTAGCTTCCATTCACCTTCTAATGAGGAAAGTCTCATGCGACCGATACTCACACTGATCGCGTTTGCCGCCATGACGACGTGCGGGCTCGCGCAGAGCAGCGTGGCGTCCTGCTGGATTCGCGGCGACGCCACGCGCCTCCCCACGCGCGCGAGCGCCCTCGACTCCGCCACGGTGGAGATCGCAGGTGTGTCCGTGAAAGTGTGTTACAGCCGGCCCGCCGCGCGGGGCCGCGAGGTGATGGGCGGCCTCGTGCTCTTCGGTCAGCCCTGGCGCCTCGGGGCCAACGAAGCCACCGCGATTCATGTGCCGTTCGCGGCGGAGATCGCCGGCATCGCGGTCGAGCCCGGCGCCTACAGCCTCTACGCCATTCCGAGCGATACCACCTGGGAAATCGTGGTGAACCGCGCGGTCCAGCGGTGGGGCATCCCCATCAATGCGGACGTCCGGGCGCAGGATGTCGGCAGCGGCACCGCCCGTGTCGAGCGGCTGACGGATCCCGTCGAGGAGCTCACGCTGCGGTTTGGGCCCGTGTCGGGGAATGCCACGGACCTGATCATCGAATGGGAGCGGACGCGGGTGCGGGTCCCCATCCGCCGCGCGGGTCGCTAGCCCGCGCGCCGCACCCGCGGCGCGACCGGCCTGATTAGATTAGGGGCCGCGCACTTCGCTGGCCCCTCGTCCAAGGGCAGGACACCAGACTTTGGATCTGGGAATCTAGGTTCGAATCCTAGGGGGCCAATTCGCAGGTCACGGCGCCAACGCTTCCCGCGCCCGCCCCCCCGCCTCGAGGTTCTGCTCCACGAAGGTCGTCAGCAGGTTGAACAGGTGC
>JAUYMC010000010.1 GCA_030699545.1 Gemmatimonadales bacterium
ACAACGAAGGGCATTACGACGACGCCATAGACACCCTGCGCGAAGGCCTGGGGCTGTATCCTCATGCCGTCGAATTGCACGTGGGGATGGGCTACGCGCGCGTCGCGCGCGAGGAGTACGCGTGGGCGCGGCGCGCCTTCGAGGAGGCGATCGGTCTCGATCCCGACCACGAAGACGCGCTCGCCGGCCTCGGCGAAGTCCTCCTCAAGTTCGGCGACCGCGCGGGCGCCCTCGGCTGTTTCGAGCGCGTGGTGGCGCTCGGCTTCGAGAGCGATCACGACCTCATGCTGCAGATGGGCCGCGCGCTGTTCCGGGAGTCGGTGCTCGATCACGCGCGCCGCTTCTTCGAGGGCGCGCTCGCGGCCCATCCCGATTCGGCGGACGCCGCGGCGTGCGTCGGCTACGCAGCCCATCGCCTCGCCGACGAAGGCGGCAGCCTGCACTGGCTGCGCCGCGCCCTCGAGCTCGACCCGAGCCTCGCGGAGGCCCGGGTCTATCTCGCCAATCTCCTGTATGACCGGGGCGAGTACGAAGCGGCGCTGTTCCATCTGGAGCGCACCGGGCCGGAGGAGCATTACGACGCCCTGGCCATCTGGCGTCTCATCGAGCTGAAAAAGAGCGTCTATCGCCTGCCCGACGAGGATCCCGAGCTGGTGCCGTGGCACGACCGGCTGAGCGACCTCGCGGGCGAAGCGGACCCCGAAGACCTGCTGCTCGCGGAAATCGAGGCGATGGGCCCCGACGGCCAGATCCGCGATCCCCGCCAGCTCGAGCTGTTCGGGACGTTGCTGACCGAGCTGCAGGGCATGAAGTACCGCGGCACCGGCGCCGCGGGCGGCGAGGTCCATCGGATCAGCACGCCGTCAGGCGCGACCTACGTCGGCACGTGGGAAGAAATCGTGCGCCAAATGAAGGATGATGCCGCCGAGTGGGCCGGCGGGTCGGTCGAGGAGTACATGGAAGCGAGCGCCAAGCGCTGGCGCAAGCAGACGGGCGTCGCGATCCCCGTCACGGATCCGGAGACGTTCCTGCGCGCCGGCGCGGACGCCGGCGTGCTGCGCATTCTGCATTAACGGAACTGCGTGAAGAGGCGTGAAACGGCGTGGTCGGCTCGGATGCGACCACGCCTTTTTCCACGCCGTTGCCCGCCCTTTGATTTTTCGTCAGTCTCCACGATGCTTAAAGCGGACCGCCAGCGAGAGTGGTCCATCGCCGAGAGCAATGAGCGTCAGCGCGCCGGCGAGCAGCAACGCGTCGAGCTCGAAGTTCCGTCCGGCCGGCAGCTTCGCCACGAAGATCGCCCCCAGCATCACGACCGCCATCGCCGCCGCCCAGGCGCGCGTCAGGATGCCGAGCAGCACGCAGACGGCGCCTATGGTTTCCACCGTGATCAGGATGACCGCGAACACCGTGGCCATCGGGAACCCGAGTCCGGCGAGAAAGTTCGCGGTCGCGCCGATGCCGTTCTGGAACTTGTCGATGCCGTGATTCAGGAATACGCCCCCGACCGCCAGTCGCATGAATAACGCCGGGTACGGTGTCAGTGGATTCATGAACGCTCCGGACTGAGGGGAATTACGACCGGCAGGGGCGCGGGTCCGCGGTCAGCGGGGCGACGAACGTGCCGAGGATGGGCAGCGCGCCGAGCGGATCGTCGTAGAGGTCCACGCGCTGCGCGGTGAAGGTGAAGCGACCACTCACCGCCAGCCCGTTGGTGAGGGTATCGACCTGAGTAATCGCGATCGTCCCGAATCGGCGCGACAACCCGTAAATCGGCGCCGCCGTCTCGAGCGACCAGGCGGCCCAGGAGCGTGTCGGGCGGCAGATGAAATCGGCCGAGCCGAACGCCTCCGCGATCGAGATCGAATCGATGGCGAGCGTGCCGGGGGCCGCGACCGAGTCGCGCAGGGTGATCACCAGGTTCTCCACGACCGGCGACCCGAGCGGCAGCGCGAGACGGAACGTGGCGGTGTCGCCATCGCGGCGGTAGTTCACCGCGCGGGCCGTGCGCTTCGCGCGGCGGATGACGGTGCCGAAGATGGTGAAGTACCCCTTGCCGCCGACCGTATCCGTGAGCTGCACGACCTCGATGCTGCCGGAGGCGGTGACGGTGTCGGCATAGGCCGTGAACGCGACAGGCGCGCCCGCTGCCGCCGCCGTGATCAGCCCGCTCGCCGAGTCGAGGTCGAAGAGCGCGTTGGTCGGCGCGAAGAACCACACCGGCGGCGGGACCCCGTCGGTATCGCGCACCGCGACCGGAATCCTGAACGTGTCCCCCGGCATCAGGTAGATCGTGTCGAGCAGCAGCGCCAAGTCGAGCGTGCGCGTCACGACGATGAGGGCGCTGCCCGTCACGCCGTTGGCCCGCGCCCGGAGCACCGCCGATCCGGGGCCCACGGCGCCGATCGCCCCCGACACGCTGTCCACCGTGAACACCGACGCATTGTCGCTGTACCACCGGAGTTGGGTCACCGGTTGCGTGTCGCCCGCGGCATCGAGGTAGGTCGCCGTGCGCGGATCCGCCGTCCGCCCCACGAAGAGCGTATCCAGAATCGGGTCCACGTGCACGCGGGGACTGGCGGACGGTTCGGTGCCGCTGCAGGCAACCGCAGCAGCGAGGCATAGCACGACTCGGCGCATTACTTTAGCCCAACCGGGGGGGCGGAGGCCCTAGAACATGGACATGGCGAGGAACGACCGGAGGTTGTCGTTCGTCACCCGGAGCCGAGCGGAGAGCAGACGCACCACCGACCACAGCACCTTGTAGGCGATGTCCCGGTTGAAGTCGAGCAGCAGCTCGAAATCGGAGCGGGAAATCGTGATCAGCGTGCAGGAGGTATTGGCGATGGCGTCGGTGGAGCGCTCGGAGCGATCGAAGATCGACATTTCGCCGAAGCAGGAGCCCGGCTTGAGGACGGCCAGGGCTTCTTCGCCGGAGCCGGGAATCGTCCGCGAGATCCGCACCTCGCCGTCCGCAATGAGGAACAGCCGGTTGCCGGGCTCGCCTTCCTTGAATACGTGCTGGCCTACGGAGAATTTCTGCTCGCGGCACACTTCGGCGACCCGCGCCAGCTCGCCTTCGTCCAGGTCTTGGAAGATGGCGGCCTGCTTCAGCAGATTCAGGTTCACGGGGTGAAGGTATGACGCCGGTGGGGGAGGGGCAAGTGAAACCGTGGCTCGCGCCCGCCGATGTGCTGTCGGCGCTGCGCCTGCCGCTGGCGGTGTTCATTCTCGCCACCGCCGATCCCGCCTGGCAGCTCGCGATCGTGGCCCTGGCGGCGGTGAGCGACGTGCTCGACGGCGCGCTGGCGCGCCGTTTCGGCGGGTCGCGCGTCGGCGCCGTGCTCGATCCGCTCGCCGACAAGACCTTCATGGCCGCCGCGTTCTTCATGGTCGCGCGCCGCGGGCTGCTCGAGTGGTACGAGCTGGTCGGGGTGCTGCTGCGCGACATTCTCGCCGTGCTCGGGTTTCTCGGGACGGCGCTGCTGCGCCGCCCCGTCGCCCTGCCGGCGCGGGCCGGCGGCAAGGCGGTGACGGTCGCGCAGCTGCTCACGCTCGCGGCCGCGATCACGGATTCGGCCCTGGTCCGGCCGCTGGCATGGGCCACCGCCGCGATCGCGGTGTATGCGTTGTGGGACTACGGACGTGCCGCCGCCCGGATTGCGGACGCGGATGGTCGGTGACTCTGGAGGGTGCGGAATGCGGACTGTCTCGCTCGTCGCAGTGGTACTCATGCTCCTCGCGGACGCCGCGGCGGCGCAGGAGTTCGTGCCCCCCAAGAGCTCGACCGCGAGCGGCACCCGGATCGGCCTGTTCGGCTTCGGCGTGCGCGGCGGCGTCGATTTCAAGGGCGACGGCCAGCTCGTGCTCGGCACGACTCTCGACCTCGGCGATCTCTTCACGAACCGGATCCGCCTGCGGCCCTCGGCGGAAATCGGCGTCTTCAACGGCCCCAACACCTACGTCGGCAACTTCGAGCTGCTGTGGCGGTTCACGCCCGACGAGGAAGTCGCGATGCCCTACATCGGGCTGGGCGTCGGACTCGCCGGTCACGAAGCCTGCGGCTCCAATCCCGACTGCCCCGACGTCTGGGCGAACGTCGTGTTCGGTCTCGAGCTCCACTACCGCTCGACGTACAACTGGCTGCTCGAGTATCACGGTATGGACGCGCTGCGCCGTCACCGGTTCTACATCGGCCTCACCACGCGACGAGGCAACTGAGTGGCCGTCCGCGTCGCGGAAGTCTCGGTCAGCTGGCAGGGCGGTTTGCGGTTCGTGGGCGGGCCGGCGGGACGTCCAGGCGTGCTCGTGGACGGCGAATCGAAAGTCGCGACGTCGCCGGTCGAGCTGCTGCTCGTGTCGGCGGCGACCTGCGCCGCCGCCGACGTCGTCATCATTCTCCAGAAGCAGCGCGTCCAGCTCACCGCGCTCGACATTGTGGTGAGAGGCACGCGGCGCGAGATGGAGCCGCGCCGCTACACCGCGATCACCTACGCGTTCACGGTCCGGGGTGAAGGCGCCGACGACATCAAGGTCCGCCGCGCGATCGATCTGTCGATCGAGAAGTACTGCTCCGTCGTCGCCTCGCTCGCGCCCGACATCAGCGTCAATTACGACGTCACCATTGCCTGACCGGCGGACCGTGGCGATCGCGGTCCTCGTCGTCGCGTCCGCGCCCGCCCCGTCCCCCGCGGCCGCGCAGCGTCTGACCGCGACCGAGGCGGGGCTCGGCGGCACGATCGCCGTCGCGCGGCACACCTTCGCCGGCGCGGAGCTGGGGC
>JAUYMC010000247.1 GCA_030699545.1 Gemmatimonadales bacterium
CGTCGTCGCCGCATGCGCCGCGTAGTATACGCGTCCGGCCGCCGCGGGGGCGGTCGCCGCCGCGACGAGCGCCGCGGCGAGGTCGGCGCCATGAATGACCGAGAGCTCCTGCGAGCCGTCCCCCAGCACAGGCGCGATCCCGCGCTTGACGAGCTGGAAAATCTTGAGCGTCGCGCGGTCCCACTCTCCATACACGACCGGCGGCCGGACGATCGTCCAGGCGTCCCCCGGCATCGCGCGCACCAGCAGCTCCGCCGCGAGCTTGGAACGCCCGTAGTCGGTGACGGGCGCGGGCGGCCGGTTCTCGTCGATCGGGTGCCCCGGCGTCGTCGGTCCGCCGACGGCGAGCGAGGAGACCAGGAGAAAACGTCCCCCGCCGGCCTCGATCGCGGCTTCCAGCACGTTCGCCGTCCCGTCGCGGTTGCACGCCATGAACTCGGCGGCATCGCGGGCCGCGATCATGCCGGCGACGTGGAAAACGATGTCGGCCCCGGTGCACCCGGTCCGCAGCGCATCGGCGGTGCCGAGATCGCCTCGCACGAGCGTCACGCCGCGCCCCGTCCAGCCCAGCCGTTGCGCCAGCTCGGGCCGCCGGACGAGACACGTCACCTGATCGCCGCGCGCGAGCAGTGCCTGCACGAGATGGGCGCCCACGAATCCGGTGCCCCCGGTGACGAACGCTTTCACAGCGGCTTGTCGTAGAGGCGGTAGGTCTTGGACACGCGGAAGCCCAACTGCTCGGCGGCTTTGTTCATGGGTGCGTTGTCTTCGAGGATCCAGCCGCCTTCGCCCTGGGGCATCCCATGCTTGACGCAGTTGCTCCACACCTGCGCATAGAGCACTCCGTCGATGCCCCGGCCGCGCAGCTCGGGAATGACGCCGAGCAGCAGGACCCGGGCGCGGTCGATGCGCCGGGCGTGCCACAGAATCTTGAGAATGCCCGGGAAGAAGCGGCCCGAGCGGTTGTGCAACAGGGCGACGTTGAAGTCCGGGAGTGCGACGCCGAACCCGACCACCTCGCCGGCCCGCTCCGCGAAGAGCACGAGCTCCGGCACGACGATCGGCTTCAGCTGCTTCGCGAGGTGGTCGATCTCCGCTTCGGTCAGCGGCACAAAACCCCAGTTCTTTTCCCACGCCCGGTTGTACAGCGCCTTCACCAGCTCGACCTCGGCCGTGAAGCGCTTCTTGTTGAGGGGACGCAGCGTAACGCCGGCGCGCTCCATGACACGACGCGACAGGCGCAGGAGCCGCTCCGGAGCGACCGCGCCGCCGCCTTCGTACGCAAACAGGTCTTTGGCTTTGACGAACCCGTAGTGCCGGTGCAGAGCTTCGTAATACGGCGCGTTGTAGGGCATCATGAGCGACGGCGGCCGGCCGTCGTTGGCGATCAGCAGGCCGCATTCGTCGTTGATCGAGGGGCTCATGGGGCCGCGCATCGTATCGAACCCGCGCGCGCGGAGCCACGCGGCCGCGGTGTCGAACAGCGCGTTCGCGACCGGCTGATCGTTGATGGATTCAAAAAAGCCGTAGAACCCCACCTGGTCGTTGTGCTCGCGGGTGTGCGCGTCGTTCTTGATGGCTCCGATGCGTCCGGCCGTCCGGCCGTCCGGCCGTCTGGCCGTCCAGTATTGCGCTTCGGCATGCTCAAAGAAGGGATTCTTGCCGGGGGTGAGCAGCGTGTGCATGTCCCGGCGCAACTGCGGCACCCACAGCGGGTCGTCGCGGTAGTGGTCGTACGGGAAGGCGATGAAGCGATCGAGACCGCGCCCGTCTGAGACGGGCACGATCTCCACTGCGGTCAGATGACCCCCAGCTCTTTTCCGAGCCGGCCGAACACGTCGAGGGCGAAGTCGATCTGGTCAGGCGTGTGGGTCGCCATCAGGCTGGTCCGGAGCCGGCACTGCGACGGGGGCACCGCGGGCGGCACCACCGGGTTGGTGAAGACGCCGGCGTCGAACAGCTGCCGCCAGAAGACGAAGGTCTTGTCGAGCGGCCCGACCAGCACCGGCACGATCGGCGTTTCCGTGGGTCCGATGTCGAAGCCGAGTGCGCGCAGGCCCTCCTGCAGCCGGCGGGTGTTGCGCCACAGCTGCTCGCGGCGTTCCGGCTCGCGCTGCAGCACGTGGAGCGCCGCGAGCACGCCGGCGGTGTTCGAGGGCGGCAGCGCGGCGGTGAAGATCATCGGCCGCGAGTGGTGGCGCAGATAGTGAATGACCGATTCGGTGCCGGCCGCGAAGCCGCCGATGGACGCCAGCGATTTCGAGAACGTGCCGACGATCAGATCGACCTCGTCCACCATGTCGTAGTGCGCGGCGGTGCCGTCGCCCTTGGGACCGAGCACGCCGACGGAATGGGCATCGTCCACGGCGAGCGCCGCGCCGTACTTCTGACAGACGCGCAGCAGCCCGGGCACGTCGGCGATGTCGCCTTCCATCGAGTAGACGCCGTCCACGATCACCATCGTCCCCGTGCCGTCGGGCAGCTTCTGCAGCTTGCGCTCGAGGCTGGCGAGATCGCCGTGATTGAAGCGCAGCGTGTCGCCGTGCGCCATCTTCGCGCCGTCGACGATGGAGGCGTGATCGAGCTTGTCGAGGAACACCACGTCGCTGCGGCCGACGAGGGCGGAGATGACGCCGAGGTTGGCCTGGTAGCCGGTCGAGAAGACGAGGCACGATTCCTTGGCGAAGAACTGCGCCAGCTCGGCCTCGAGCTGCTCGTGCAGATCGAGCGTGCCGTTCAGGAACCGGCTGCCGGTGCAGCCCGAGCCGTAGCGCTCGAGGGCGGCCTTGGCGGCGGCGAGCACCTCGGGGTGATGGGTGAGGCCGAGGTAGTTGTTCGATCCCATCATGATCCGTTCCTGGCCCTCGATGACGACGACCGTGTCTTCGGAGCGGGAGATGGGTTTGAAGTACGGATACATCCCGGCAGCCTGGACTTCGCGCGCCCGGGTGAAGTTTTTGCACTTGTCGAACAGCGCGATGTGCTGCAGGGTTTCTGTGCGCACGAAGCCTCGATTTCGCTATGAGTTGCGGTGCTACAGCTTACCCCTCGCCCCTGGAAATCGCAAGGCTTGTGAGGGTTAGCACAGCTTTCGGCTGAGGCCGGTGCTAGCCTAGATTGCGTCGTTCGCCCCGCCCCCTCCATCCGAGAGCGTTTTTCGTGAGACCACGCGTTGTCAGCCTGTCGGGACTCATCGGTGTGTCGTTGCTCATCGCCGCCCCACCCACCCCCGGGGCGGCGCAAGACCGCATCCATACGCGCTGGGAGATTCCCGGTTTCGATTTCCGCAAGGACGGCGTCTGGCGGGTGCGCGCGCGCGCGATCGCGGCGACACGCCGCGCCCTGCTGGGGCAGGGGCGCATGGCGGAGCTGAACGCGCCCATCGCGCGCGGCGGTCAGGGGCCGGCGAGCACCGCCGTCACCGGCTCGCTCGGCGTGCCGTTCATTCTGATCAGCTATCAGGGCATCGACTCGGTGACGGCGATGCGCAACCCGGCGGACTACGACGCGCTGCTGTTCGGCGCGACCGCGCCGTCCGGCCTGCCGTACTCTTTGAACAGCTTCTACCGGCAGATGTCGAACGACATGTTCGGCATGAGCGGCACGGTGAGTGCCTGGGCGCGGTTGTCGCAGGCCGAAGTGAACTACACCGGCACGCCCAGCTCCACCTGCGCGCTTCAGAATCCGTTCGGTACGAACAACTGTAACGGCCTGTTCAGCTCGACGGCGATCGCGCAGATGCAAAACGGGCTGCGCGAGGCGCTCGCCGCCGTCGATGGCGCCATCAACTTCGCGCTGTTCGACAACGACGGTCCCGACGGAATTCCCAATTCGAGCGACGACGACGGCTTCGTCGACCTCGTCCTGTTCGGGCATGCCACGCAGGACGGCGCGTGCGGCGGATCGACCAACAACCATATTTGGTCGCACCGCTATGCCCTGGTCACCGGCTCGGGATCATTCGTCACGAATGATCCGAGCGCTGCGGGCGGCACGATCCGCGTGAGCGACTACTTGATCCAGAGCGCGCTCGGCGGCGCGACCGGCTGCGACGTGAACACCATCATGCCGATCGGCACGGTGGCCCACGAGCTGGGCCACGGTATCGGCCTCCCCGATCTGTACGACGTCAACGGCAATATCTTCGGCCCCTCGGTGGGGATCGGGCAGTGGGGATTGATGGGAACCGGCAACTTCAGCTCCCCGCGCAGCCCGTCGCGCATGGAGTCGTGGTCCCTCAACGAGCTGGGATGGATCGCGCTCGACACGCTCACCACGTCGGGGACATACGCCCTCGGCGAAGTGCCGGTGGCGGACACCGCGCTCGTCGTGCGCGTGCAGGGCGCGAACCCGCGGGGCGAATACTTCCTGATCGAGAACCGCCAGGCCTCGCAAGCCGACACGGCGATGATCCGGTTGCACTGCGCCCGGTCGGGGAACCCCATCGGATGTGGCGGTGGACTGGTCATCTGGCACGTCGACTCCACCAAGGTCGCGTCCGGCCGCCTCGGGAATTCGGTCAACAACGGCCCGATCCACGGTCTCGCGCTGATGCAGGCGGATGGCTTCCGGAACCTCGAAGCCAATGAAGTCAGCGGCAACATCTGCGCCTCGGGAGGCATCGTGAACGGCTGCTCCGACCGCGGCGACGCCGGCGATCCCTACCCCGGCACGGCGGGTAATACCGTGTTCTCGTTCCGCACCAATCCCGCGGCGCGGAAGAACTCGGACGGCAGCTTTATCGGCTTCGCCGTCGATCAGATCACGCAAGTCACACCCGTCTCGACGATGTCGTTCCGGCTGCGGTTCGGCGCGCTCAGCGTGGTCCGCGCGAGCGACACCGCCGCCGTGATCCAGTTCGAGGGCGTGAACTTCACCGTGTTCCGCGATCTCCTGGAGGAAGGCGGGAGCTACGACATCAGCGTCGCCGACACGCAGGTCGCCGCGAACGGCCGGACGCGCTGGCGGTTCGACTCGTGGTCCGACCTCGGGGCTCGCACACACACGATCACCGGCCAGGTCTTAGGCGACACGATCGTCGCCACGCTCACGCGCGATTTCCGTCTCGTGGCGACGGCGGCCGGGCCCGGCACGATTCAGCCGGACACGGCGGTCGATTTGGCGGGGACGTTCATTCCCGAAGGTCGGGCCGTGACGCTGACCGCCACCCCGGACGCCGGCCAGACCTTCGGCGCCTGGTCGGGCGATACGACCTCCACCGATTCCATCATTACGTTGCCGATGGGCCGCCCCTATACCGTCAGCGCCTGTTTTGGGGTGCTGTCGATTACGACCGTCGCCGCGCGAGATGGCGTTATGGGCGCTCCCTATGCGGATACGTTGCGCGCCGGCTGCGGCGGGGGGGGGAGCTGGGCTGTCAGCGGCGGAGCTTTGCCGGACGGCGTCACGCTCGCCACCACCGGCGTCGTGTCGGGATTTCCACGCGAGAGCGGCACCTTCTCCTACGACGCAACGGTGACGGTGGGTGGGGCGAGCGATACGAAGACCTTCACCTTTTCGGTGACCGCGCCGGCGCTCGCCACCGCCGACGTCGTGGCGCACCTGCTCGGACCGTCGGCGCCGCTCACCGCCGATCAGATCCGCTATCTCGATTTCCTGGGCAATAACAACACCGTGTTCGACATCGGCGACTTTCTCGCGTGGGTGAAAGGGACGGGGGCTCCATGAGGCGCTTCGCGGCAGTCACGGCGCTGGCCGTACTCGTCGTGGCGGGGTTGAGCTGCGGCAAGGATCCGGTCGGCCCGCAGCCCGGCACCCTGCTCGTGCGTCTGACGACGCCGAACTCGGGCGCCGATTCTGCGATCGCACTCACGATTACCGGCCCCGCGGCCCTGACGAGCGCGACGGCGGGGCCGGGGCTGAGACTGTTCCAGCAGCCGCTGGGCGGCACCACGACCCGCTTCGCGCTGACCGGCACGCTGAACGCGAATGCGACGATGCTGACGATCGGCGTCACCGACGTGGGACAGGTGAGTCAGTACAGCGGCACCATTCAGGGCGTGGCCCAGCCGAACTACCAGCTCCGGTCGCTGACCGGGTACTCGCTCGCCGTGACGCGTTAGGCGGTGGCGGCCTGCGACGCCGGCCAGGCGTCGCTGACCGCCGCGTCGAGCCGGCGTTGGAGATCGCGGTAGAGATCGAGCAGGCCGCGGCACTCGTCCGTCAACGTCGTCCCGCCGCCGCCGGGACCTCCCGCGCGCGAGGCCACGACCGGGCGCCCCAGCGCCCGCTCCATCATCTGGATGACGCTCCACGCCGTGCGATAGCTGATGCCCGCCTCCCGCGCCGCTTCCTTGATCGATTGCACGCGGTCCACCGCTTCGAGCAGACGCGCTTCGCGCTCGCCGATCACGGGCACGCCGTGGTGCCGCAGGGTGAGGCCGGCGCGGGCCTCGAGATCGTGATTCACGGCTGCACCTCCGCGCAGGCGCCCGGACGGGTGACGAAGCCCAGCGCGGACACGCGGGCGCGCCATGCGTCCATCGCGTAGCGCGCAAAGGCCGTGTCGCCCGGGCGCATGACATACAGCGTGTAGGGATTGGTCAGCATGGTGTCGTCCGCGAACAGGATGCGCTGGCCGTCGGGCGCGAGCCGCTCCCACGTCGGCAGGTCCGCCAGCGCGTAGGCGCGCCGCTCCGCGGCGACGCGCAGGGCGGTCGCCTGATCCGTCCCGCTTTCGATGTACCAGCCGGCGCCGGTCGTCGAGCGCGCGGCGCGCCACAGCTCGAGCTCCTTGACATGCGTGCCCGAGGAATCGCCGCGCGACACGAACGGCGCGCGGGCGATGGCGATGCGCCGGAAGGCGTCCGCGGCCGTCGTGGCCTGCGCGACGCGCGCGGGATCGGCCGCGGGACCCACGATGGCGAACCGGCTGGCGAAGAGGGGACAGGCGAGGGCGACGCGACCGGACTGCACGAGGCGGCGCTCGAGGGGCGGCGCGTGCGCGATCGCGATCTCGAGGTCGCCGGCGGCGGCACTGCGGAGGATCTGTCCCGACGGCCCGAGGATGACGACGAGGCGGCCGGCGACGGCGGTGTCGATCTGCGCGAGCGCGCCCGACTGGTCGAGCGTGAACGTCGCCCCGATGCGCAGCGGCTGAGCGTCCCCGGCGCAGGCGAGGCAAGCGGTCAGCCCCAGGAGGGCGGCAGAGAAGCGGACGCGGGTCAGGGTCGTCATCGGGCCGTCATTTCGACCTAGCTCCAAAGAATGAGAACTTCCATCGTGCTTTCATTGCCCCGCAACTATGTTGCACCACGATCCTATGACCAGTCTGCCCGAACTCTGAGCCCGGCGATCGTGCGATCCGCGCTGCTCGTGGACGACGATGATGATCTGCGTGAGACCCTCACGGAATTCCTGACCGTCGAGGGCTACGTCGTGCACTCCGCCCGCAACGGGCAGGAGGCGCTCGATCTACTCTATACCATCGATCCCCCCGCTTTGATTCTCCTCGACTTCATGATGCCCGTCATGAATGGGAGTCAGTTCCTGGCGGCGAAGCGGAGCGACCCCCGGCTGCGCGCGATTCCGGTCGCCATTCTCTCCGCGCTCACCCGGGAGTGGAGCGGGGACGCGATCGGCGTGAATCACGTGCTCGCGAAACCCATCGATCCCGACCGCATCCGTACGCTCGTGGCGCAGTACTGCGACTGTAAACCGGCCGCGTCGGCGCCCGAGTAGTGGAATCGCCCCGCACCTCGTAGGTTTCGACGTTGGGGGGCGGTAGCTCAGTTGGGAGAGCACCTGGTTTGCAACCAGGGGGTCGTGGGTTCGAATCCCATCCGCTCCACTCGGTATTAATCCCCCGTGGCTCAGTAGCGTGTCGCTCCCGGCGCCTCTATCTTCTCCGGCCGTTCCCCTCGGGAGACTCCGCCGATGCGCCGCCTGGTTCGTCCGATTGCCGTTGTGCTTGTGCTGTCCTGCACCCCCGAGCACACCTCCGTCGGCCCGATGACCGCTGACCTCGGCTTCAGCATCGCCACGCTGCCGTCCGTGCGCATCAGCGAGATCCATTACGACAATACCGGCACCGATGCCGGCGAAGCCATCGAAGTCTCGGGGCCCGCCGGGACCAATCTGACGGGCTGGACGATCGTGCTGTATAACGGCGCCACGGGCGCGGTCTACGACACCGACGCGCTCCCGACCCTGATCCCCGCGACCTGCGGCGATCGGGGCGTCGTGGTGCTGAACTATCCGGTGAACGGGATCCAAAACGGCGCCCCCGACGGCATCGCCCTCGTCGACGGCGGCGGTGCAGTCGTCGAGTTTCTGTCGTACGAAGGCACGTTCGCGGCCGTGGGCGGGCCGGCCGATGGCCTTACGTCCACGGACATCGGCGTCGCGCAGGGCAGTGCGACGCCGCTCGGCTCCTCGCTCGAGCGGATCGGCGCTGGCACGACGTGGGGCGCGACGC
>JAUYMC010000256.1 GCA_030699545.1 Gemmatimonadales bacterium
CCACTCGGCCAGCGGCCGCTTCGCGAACTCGGCGTCCAGCGCCTCGACGAGGGCCTGAGAGTTCATCGCCCGGCCCATCATGTTCGCGAACCGCGGGTCGTCCCCGAGGTTCTCGCGGCCGATGGCCCGGAGGAGATCCGGCCAGTGACGGTCGCCCTGGAGGAGGAGGAGCCAGAACCAGCGGCCGTCGCCGGCCTGGTAGGAGTCGATGATCGGGTTCAGGGCGTGGAAGCGGTCGTACGGCTGGATGGGGTTCTTCGTCCGGAGCACGGTGTTGGCGTCCCAGGCCAGCATGTAGGCGCCGACGCGGAGCAGGGAGATGGCGACGCGCTGTCCTTCGCCCGTGCGCTCGCGGACGAAGAGGGCGGCGGAGACGGCGCCGGCGGCGCCGAGGCCGGTCATGTGGTCGCCCATGCCGCCGCGCTGCTGGGGGTAGGGCAGTCCCGGCGCCGCCAGCGAAGCCGCGACGCCGGCGCGGGCCCAGAAGGCGCCGATGTCGTAGGCGGCGCGGTCGCGGTCCGGCGTGTCGGGCCCGAAGCCCGTCACCTGACAGTAGACCAGCCGAGCGTTCGTCTGGCGGACGGTCACGTAGCCGAGCCCGAGGCGGTCGATGGAGCCAGGGCGGACGTTGCTGACGAAGACGTCCGCCTGGTCGATCAGCCGGCGAGCGATGGTCCGCCCTTCGTCGGTGGACAGGTCCAGGGCGACGCTGCGCTTGCCGCGGTTGTCCATCTCGAAGGGTGGGTTGGCCGACGGCCCTGCGAACGCTCCGCCCATGCCCCGGAAGGGGTCGCCTTCCGGGGGCTCGATCTTGATCACGGACGCGCCCCAGTCGGCGAGGATGCAGGCGGCGGACGGCGCCGCGACCCAGAATCCCATCTCGACCACGCGGATGCCGTCCATCGGTCCCGGCATGAAGCACACCTCCTCTAGAAGTCCCGGCGATTATAGCGGCAGGCTGTCTCTGGCTGAACCTGGTCTGGTCGGCGCCTGCGGGCCCGAGCTAGTGCTTTCCATCCGGATGAAGAGGTGAGCGGGGTGCAGGGGCGCAGCGCCCTGCAGGGGGTGTGGGGGTATCCCCCACATTTCTCTCTCAAGAAACGGAGCGGAGCAGACCCCTTCGGCTGGCTCAGGGCAGGCTCCGGGATGCGCAGCGGCGGGTGTGGGCCCTCGGAATCATAGCGTCAAGCTGCTTAGTGAGTCTCGATCTCCTCTTCCGTCACCTCGCCGGCGCTGATCTGGAAGGCGCGGACGACGGGCGCGTCCCGGTCCTTCAGCGAGACGAGGACGTACCAGGCGCCGGGGAAGAGGTCGGACGGCGGCGATGTGCCGGGCCACTGGGCGAGGCGGATGTCCGTGGCCGATGGATAGGCCTCGCTGGCGACGTGCGAGTGGTAGATCACCATGACCTCCCAGTCGCGCTCGTCGATCTCCTGGCTGATCCGCAGCAGGTCCTGGGGGTGGATGTTGTAGCGGTAGGGGCTGGCCTCCGCGTTCCGGGCCCGATAGAGCTTCGTCGCGACGCTGGCCTTCCCGGCGATTACGCCGCAGCACTCGTAGGGCAGGTCATCGAGGGCGTGGGCGACCATCTCATCGACCATCTGCCTGGGAAGGCGCAACGTCATGGCCGCTTCTCGGCCGGGCCGCCGGGGGCCGGGCTGATGGTCGTTAGGAATCTAACTGGTAGCTGCGGGATGAATCCCGCAGCTACCAGTTCGGGAATCTCGAAGCTGCCGGTTTCAACCGGCAGTGAGATGACCATATGCCTGGCCCTCCGAGGAAGCCGGTAGACCTTCGGCGCCTACAGCCAGGATCGGACTTCGCCGTCGTCGAAGCAGGAGCCGGGCGCCAGCCGCATCTGGAGGATCATTCTACTCGTCGGGAGCGTAACGGCGAAGGCGCTCCAGTGCTCGCGCTCCGCCGGCGGCAGCCGGAGGAGGTCGCCGGCGAAGGCGTGGACCAGGGCCTCGTCCGGCGAGATGCCCAGGTCGAGTGTCCAGCCGCCTTCCTTCTTCAGCCGGCCCACCGTGTCCGTCCGGATCATCGAGAAGCCGGCCGCAATTCGGTAGCGGTCGAGGACGGCCGCGTCGAAGTGGAGCGTAAGGTTCGAGGGGTCGCCGTCGGCGAGGGCTCGCCGGACGACAACCCTGAGGATCGCTGTCGCTTCGTCCCTGGTCAAGGCTTCTCGACTGGGACGTCGATCATGCTGCCGTACTCGGTCCAGGAGCCGTCGTAGTTGCGGACGTTTGCGTAGTCGAGCAGGTGCCTGAGGGCGAACCAGGTGTGGGAGGAGCGCTCGCCGATGCGGCAGTAGGCGATGACCTCCTTGTCCGGCGTCACGCCCCTGGGCTCGTACAGCGCCTTCAGCTCCGCCACGGACTTGAAGGTGCCGTCGTCGCGCACGGCCTGGCTCCAGGGCACGTTGGCCGCGCCCGGTATGTGTCCGCCGCGCTGGGCCGTCTCCGACAGCCCCGGCGGCGCAAGTATCTCGCCGGAGAACTCCGCCGGCGACCTCACATCGACCAGCACCCGGCCGTTCTGGCCGACGCCCTGGACCACCTGGTCGCGACGGGCGCGGAGCGCCGGGTTGGGCTCCTTCGTCTTGTAGGATGTCCGAGCCGGCGTGGGGAGGGCCCACGCCGTCGGGCGCTTCTCCTCCAGCCACTTCTTGCGGCCGCCGTCCATCAGCTTCAGCTTCTGGTGGCCGTATAGCTCCAGGACCCAGAACGCGTAGGCCGCGAACCAGTTGTTGTTGTCGCCGTAGAAGACGATAGTGTCGTCGTTGGCGATGCCAGACCTGCTCAGCAGGTCCTCGATGTCCGACCTGCTGATGATGTCGCGCCGGACCTGGTCCTGAAGCTGGGTGGTCCAGT
>JAUYMC010000257.1 GCA_030699545.1 Gemmatimonadales bacterium
GCCGTATACCCGATAGCGAGCCGTGGAGCCCAATGCGCCGCCGTGGCGGGCGGACCCAAAGGCGCGCAGCTCCGTCCCCCCGCCCCCCGTAAGGAGCGTCCCCTGCGTGGCTGTGGCGTCCTTGGTGATGACGTTGATCACGCCGTTGACCGCGTTCGCGCCCCACAACGTCGCGCCCGGCCCGCTGATCACCTCGATCCGCTCGATATCCGAGAGCAGCACATCCTGCACGTCCCAGAACACGCCGGAGAACAACGGCGTGTACACCGTCCGACCATCGATGAGCACCAGGAGCTTGTTGGCCGTGGTGCTGTTGAACCCGCGGGCGCTGATGGCCCACTGGCGTGCATCCACCTGCGCGACCTGGAGGTTGCTGGCGATCCGCAGCACTTCGGGGAAGCTGGAGGCGCCGGAGCGACGAATGTCCTCCCGCGTGATGACCTGGATCGCCGAAGCCGTTTTGCTCAGCGGTTCCGGGCGTCGAGAGACCGAGGTCACCTCGACATTCATCAGCTGATCGATGGTCAGCTGTTTCAGGGCCGCGAGCGAGTCACGCTGCTGCGCGAGGGCTGGCCCCGCAGAGCTGGCCAGGCCGACCGAGGCAAGGAGAATCCCCAGGTACAGGACTTTTCTCGCGGGGCTCGGCTGACTCGGCGTGATCATGCGCCTTCTCGATGAACGGAATTCCGGGAATGTCCAACGGGCTCGAACGCTGCAGCGGGCTCGTGTTCTGGGTTGGGAGGGGGGGCCCATTGGTACACGTTAGTCAGTCTCCAATCGTGGTGATGTAGGCGATGGTCGCATCCATGTATCGGTCTTTACCTACTCAGCCCACCGAGGAGCGGCCGTGATACAGCTCACGAGGGGCGAAATGGGTGCTGCCGCGCGTGAGGAAAGCCCTACAGCGCCCGGGGCTCGGCTCGCGCCGTGAGGACCATCCCCACCAGAATCAGCCCGGCACCCACCCACTGTTCCCCCGAGAATCGCTCCTGAACCCACAGCCACGACGTCAGCGCGGCAAACACCGGCTCGAAACAAAGAATGAGTGCCGCCCGGGACGAGGACATGTGGCGCTGCGCCCGCATCTGCCAGACGAGGGCGGCCGCGGTCGCGACGACGCCGGTAAAGATCAGGGCGCCGATCAGCGGTAGGGTGGCATCGAACCGCATCGGCTCGAGCAACGCCGCGGTGATCGCCACCCCGATCGCCGTTCCCGCGACCTGCAGCCAGACGAGGCGGCGGGCGTCATGCCGCCGGGACAGCTCGGTGACGGCCACGATGTGCCCGCCGAACACCACCGCGGTGATCAGGGTCCAGAGGTCACCACGGTTCAACCCGCCTCCATCGGGCGCGGTGAGGAAGTAGAGGCCGAATCCGGCCAGGACGAGTGCCGCGCTCACCACCCAACCGGGCCGCTGGCGCAGCACGAGGAAAGCAACCACGGGCGCCAGGATCGAGGAGAGTCCCACGATGAACCCGGAGCGCGCGGGCGTCGTGTACTGCAGCCCGACCGCATGCGCGGCGAACCCCGTCGCCAGCAGGACCGTGAGCAGCAGTCCCGCAGCGAGCTCGCTCCGCGTAAAGCGCACCCCGAGACCGGCGAACGGCGCGAGGACCGCGGCTGCGAGAGCGAAACGTACCGAGACAAAGAGGAGGGGCGAGCTCGCGCTCAGCGCATCCTTCACGACGACGAAGCTGACACCCCAGGTCGCCGCCGCGGCGAACAGCAGGAGGCCCGCGCGCCGCGGCGTCACGCGAGGTCGTGCAGGTAACGACCCGTCAACGACGCCGGGACCCGCACGATGTCTTCCGGCGTCCCCGCCGCCACGATGCGCCCGCCCTCCGGGCCCGCGCCCGGCCCCATGTCGATCACCCAGTCGGCGCGTTTGATGACGTCGACGTTGTGCTCGATGACGAGCACGGTGTGACCGGCGTCGACCAGCCGGTCGAGCACCCGGCAGAGGACGCGCACATCGTCGAGATGCAAACCGGTGGTGGGCTCGTCCAGGATATAAAGCCTTCTCGCGCCGTGTGTCTTTCGCGCGAGCTCTCTGGCAATTTTCAAGCGCTGCGCTTCGCCGCCGGAAAGCGTAGTCGCGGGCTGCCCCAACCGCAGGTACCCGAGCCCCACCTGCTGCAAGTGCCAGAGACAGCGCGCGAGGCGCGGCTGCCGGTGCAGCCGCTGGATCGCCGCATCCACCGTCCACGCGAGTGCCTGCGCGATGCTGCATCCCTGGACCTTCACGTCGAGCACCTCGCGCTTGAAGCGCGATCCGCCGCACGCCTCGCACGGCACGAAGACGTTCGCCAAAAACACCATCTCGATCAGCACGTGGCCCGCGCCTTCGCACGCCTCGCACCGCCCGCCGCCTGCGACGTTGAACGAGAACGTGCTCGGCGTGTAGCCGCGCGCGCGCGCCAGCGGCTCGGCGGCGAACAGCGCGCGCAGTTCGTCGAACGCCTTGATGTACGTGACGGGATTGGACCGCGGTGTGCGCCCGATCGGCGTCTGATCGATGCAGACGACGTCGCCGAGGCGCTCCCACCCCGTGATGCCGGCGATCGCCCCGACCGGCTCTCCGAGGTGTCGCTTGGCCGTGTGCCGTCCCTGGAGTCGCGCCTCGAGCTGCCGCAGCAGCACGTCGTTCACCAGCGTGGACTTGCCCGATCCCGACACCCCGGTGACCGCGGTGAGCGTCCCCAGCGGAACACGGACATCGACGCCGCGCAGGTTGTGCAACCGCGCTCCCGTGATCTCGAGCCAGCGCGCAGCCGGCCGGCGCGCGGAGGGAACGCCGATCCGCTTGTCCCCGGCGAGATACTGACCCGTCAGGGTCCCGGCTTCGCGGACCGCCGCGGCAGGTCCTTCGTAGACCACCTGGCCGCCGGCCTCACCGCTCGCGGGCCCCAGTTCCACCATCCAGTCGGCGGCGCGCATCGCCGCGGGATCGTGCTCGACGACGACGACGGTATTGCCCGTCTCAGCCAGTTTGCGGAGCAACGCGAGCAGGCGGTCGACGTCGGCGGGATGCAGGCCGATCGAGGGCTCATCGAGCACGTACAGCGTGTCGACCAGGTGCGCGCCCATCGCATTGGACAACGCGATGCGCTGCGCTTCACCGCCCGACAGCGTGCGCGTCTGGCGCTCGAGCGTGAGGTAGCCGAGGCCGACGTCGTTGACGAAGCTCACGCGCGCGGACAGCTCGCCGAGAATGTGCGCCGCCACCTGCTGCTGAAACGGCGGCAGCGCGAGCTCGCGCAGCCAGACCGCGAGATCGGCGGCGCTCAGCGCCGCGACGTCGGCGATCGTCTTGCCGGCGACCCGCACGCTCAAGGCCTCGGGCTTGAGCCGCGCGCCGCCGCAGTCGGGGCAGGTCTTGGCCAGCTGGTACTGCCGCAAAAAGACCCGGATGTACTGCTTGTAGCGCTTTTCCTCCAGCCGCTCGAGGAACGGCAACATGCCGAGGTAGCGGCCCTTGGTGTTGTGGAGGAGGAAGCGGCGGTCGGCCGCTGGGAGGTCCCGCCAGGACGCGTCGAGCGGCAGGCCTCGCGCCCGCGCGGTCTCGCGCAGCAGCCGCCGCCGCCCCTCGTATCGCGGCTTGGTCCAGGGGTCGAGCGCGCCCCCGGCGAGGGAGCGGCCGGGATCGGGCACGATCAGCGATTCGGCGTACTCCAGCACCGCCCCGAAGCCGTTGCAGCCGGGGCACGCGCCGCGGGGATTATTAAAGGAGAAGAGCGACGGGGCGAGCGGGGGGGCGGGCTGCCCACACGCCGAGCAGGTGGGGTGCTCGGAGAAGCGCTGCCGGTGACCGTTGTTGATCGCCAGCGCGACGCCTTCGCCTTCGTTGAAGGCCGTCGCGACCGCGTCCGCCAGGCGGCCGCGATTGGCATCCGTGGGCGCGAGTCGGTCCACGAGGACCAGCACCTCCCGACCCGCCCGAACCCGCTGCTCCGCGTTCTCCTCGTCGAGCCGGAGCACGTCGCCGTCGATCTGGGCGCGTACGAAACCGGCCGCTTGCAGCTGCGCCGCGACCGCGACGTCGGGACGATGCGCCGATGCGGGGAGGGGGAACGAGACCAGGACCGCTAATTCCGCATTCCGCATTCCGAAATCCGCAATCAGCGCGTCTACCACCTCCTGCACCGTGTCGCGTTTGACGTCGTGGCCGCAGCGCACGCACGCCTGCGTCCCCGCCCGCGCCCACAGCAACCGCAGGAAGTCGAAGATTTCGGTAGCCGTCCCCACCGTCGAGCGGCTCGAGGTCGTGGGATTGTGCTGCTCGATCGCGACCGCCGGCGACAGCCCTTCCATGGCATCGACCAGCGGTTTTGGCATACGCTCGAGGAATTGTTTGGCGTATGTGGACAGCGATTCGATATAGCGGCGCTGGCCTTCGGCATAGAGGGTGTCGAAGGCGAGCGAGCTTTTCCCCGATCCCGAGGGGCCGGTCACGACCGAGACGGCCCGCCGCGGGAACGTGACCGTGATGCCCTTCAGATTGTGCTGGCGCACGTTGCGAAGGACGATGCGGTCGGGGGGATGGCGCATAACCCACGAAAATAACATTTTCGGCGCACAGATGGCCCTCGCCCTGACCCCCCGGCTGCTCCGCCGCGGTCTCGAGCTGTTTGCCGGGATCTCCGTCGCCGCCGTCGTCATCCTGTTCGCCTACTACCTGATCCGGTTCGGCGACCGGATCGACGTGTTCCTCAGCCCGTTCCTGCGTCTGCACTGGGGATGGATCGCCGTGGGACTGGGACTGGCGTCGATGGATTGGTTCGGCGGCGGCTTGCGACTCTGGATCTGTGCCCGGCATGTCCACCCCGGTGTCCGTCTCAAGGACACGATTGTCGCGGGCGGCATGGGGGCGTGGGGCGGCTACCTCACGCCGTTTCAATCGGGCTCGGCGGCGATGTCCATCTGGACGCTGCGCCGGGCGGGTCTCCCGATGCCCGAGGCGGTCACGTCGGTCTTCGTCACCTTCGTCGCGACGGTGGCCTTCCTGGCGATCGCCGGCCCGCTCGCCGTCTGGCTCGGCGCCGGACGATCGCTGTCGGAGCATGGGTTGGTGCTGGGGATCACGCTGTACGATCTCTTCAAGACCAGCCTCACGCTGTTCGGCGTCATCGGCGGGTTGATGCTGGCGGCGATGGTGTTCCCGGGCACGCTCAAGACCATCGTGCAGCGTCTGGCGGCGCGGTTCGGCCGCCGCAGTCCCCGGGCGGCGGCCCGCGCGGAGCGGCTCTCGGCCGGGGCCGATCGGGCGCACGAGTGCATGGTGACGTTCGCGAGCCCCAAGGGATGGCTCACGCTGCTGTGGGCGATCATCATCTCGGCGCCGGCGCACTCCAACAAGCTGCTCGCCGGTTATGTGACGCTGCGGGCGCTCGGCATTCCCGCGAATTTCTACGACATCCTGCTCATTCAGACGTTGATCGCGTTCCTGCTGTACTTTGCGCCCACGCCCGGCGGTTCGGGACTCGCGGAGCTGCTCTCGGCGGCGGTGATGTCGCTGTACGTGCCGCGCGAGCTGACGCCGAGCTACACACTCATCTGGCGATTCATGAGCAGCTACGCGACGGTCATCGTCGGTTCGCTGCTGTTCTGGAACTGGCTGCGGCGCGGGTTGATCGGCCGCGAAGAAGCCGTTTCCATCACGTAACCTCAGCTTGCTTGCCCGGTTAGAGGGCGGGTCGTAAGTTCCCCCGATATGGCACTCCTGGAATTGGCGGGACGGAAATATCCGATTCCCGCAGGCGAAGTGCTGCTCGGCTCCGATCCCGGGTGTGCCGTCCCCGTGACGGCGCCGGGCGTCCTGCCGCGTCACGCCAAGCTCAAAGGTCTGGCCGACGGGCAGGTCGTGATCTCCAAGGCCGTTCCGGAAGCGGATGTGCTCATCAACGGCGTCCGCCTGGGTGCCGAGCCGACGCCGTTGCTGCACGGCGACAAGGTCGAGGTCGCGGGGCAGGAGCTGACGTTCGTGGACGAGCGGCGCAGCGGCAGCACGCAGTACGTCCAGGCGATGAACCTCCCGCAGGCCATGGAGCAGATGAAGGCGGCGTCGGGGAAGGCGACGGCGAATACCGGCGGCCGCGTCGTGTCGCTGACCGACGGGCGCGAGTACGCCGTCGCGGGCCAGTCGCTGGTGTTCGGGCGCGACGCCACCTGCGACGTCGTGGTTTCCGGAAAGGACGTGTCCCGTCGCCACGCGGAAATCGTCCAGACGCCCAAGGGCTACCTGCTCGTCGACTCCAGCACGAACGGGACGTTCATCAACG
>JAUYMC010000112.1 GCA_030699545.1 Gemmatimonadales bacterium
CGCGTCACGACCCACGCCACGGCGGTGCCGAGGATCGGCGCGACCCAGCCGACGTGCTCCTTCCACTCCATGCCGAAGCGGTGCCACTCCGCCAGCTCCGGCCGCGAGAGCAGGTAGGAGCGCGGGAATGCGAGGAGGTCCGAGACTCCCTCGGGCGGCTTGGCGCGGTACCAGGGATAGATGACATACGTTCCCGTGGTGACCGTCAGCCAGGCGGCGCCGGCCATGACCCAGGTGCCGATCGCGAGGCGGCGCAGACGCTCGCGTAGGCCCGTGGCAGTGACCAGGTCCGGTCGCAGGCTCCACAGTCCTGCGAGGCCGCCGGCGAACGCGAGCAGAAAGATACTGCCGAGTAGCATGCCGTGAACCACCGTCCACAGATCGCGAGCGCTCATCGACATCGTGCACCTCCCCCTTCTATCTGCTCCGGGCCGCGGTATCCGGCCACGGCCACATTCCAGCCAAGCTCACTCCTGACGCGCTGAGGCGGGCAGGAGGCCGTCGGCATCCGCGTGCGCCGAGGGCCCGTGGATCGTCTCGACGCGTGCGCGTACCCGGACGTCCTTCGCCGAACATGCGGAACGTTGCCTCGCCGTCCCTGGGGCCGACGGCCTCAGCACGCGCCCCCTCGCATCTCAGCGGCCGCCCGCACGTGGACCCGCGCCCGGCCGGAGCACCTGGATCTAATTGGCCCGCTCACAGACCGCACCTCCGCGAGCTCGCCCCTCGGCGACGCCAGTGTGATCGGATAGATCACAATCACCCCGTTCGTCCGGTGCGCGACCGAGGCGACCCCGCGCTCATCACGTTCTCCCCCTCCGGCGCGCGGGCCCGTGGCCTACGCACACCTTTCTTCCCCTTGAACCGAGCGGACCCGTTCAGAGCAGCGGTCGCGACCCGCCAGCGCCTGCGAGGACTGCCGCCACTTTCGCACTTCGCGCGCGGACGATCCCATCGCTGAATCCCTGCACCGCCTGCTGACCACGCTCGGCATCGCTCCGCTTCGACCGGTCCCGGCATGAGATCGTGATCACTTTTTACGATCTCTCGGCACAGATCGCATGATCGCTTCCTTCCCGAGGAAGTGATCGATGCGGAAGATCGCATCTCCGGAACACACCGACCGGGCGACGCGATTGAGCCCACATACCGGAGCAGGGAGAGCAGATGGCGCAGGGCCCGCGCATCGTCGACCCGGCCTGCGTTCCGTATCCCGTCCGCGGCGGGCTTGGGCAGCTGCGCCAGACTCCATGGTGAGGCGGCGACGCCGACCACCGGGACGTCGAGGACGCCCCGCTTCGCCATCGTGTAGAGCGCCGCGAAGATCATCTTGTGGGCGAGGGCGCCCGTCACGCCGAACAGCACCAGCGCATCGGACGGCGCCGCGCCGCCCGTGGTGTTCCCCATCTCCGCTCCCTCCCATTGTCTTCCGCTCATCAGGCCTCCGTCCCGCGCGTGCGCGGCCGAAGCGCGTCGTCCACGATCGCTTGCGCTTCGTCGACGATGCGACGCAGGTGATCCTCGCCACGAAAGCTCTCCGCATAGATCTTGTAGATGGCCTCCGTGCCCGAGGGCCGTGCGGCGAACCAGCCGCCGTCGGCGATGACCTTCACCCCGCCGATCGGCGCGTCGTTGCCGGGAGCATGGCTGAGAATGCGCTGGACCGTCTCGCCGGCGAGGAGCGTGCAGCGCACTTGCTGCGGCGAGAGCGCCGACAGCCGCTGCTTCTGCGCCGGGGTGGCGGGCGCCTCGATCAGGTCGGAGACCGGCTCACCGAGCTCACGCGTCAGCTCGCGGTAGATCTCGCCGGGCTCGCGTCCCGCGCGCGCGGTGATCTCCGCCGCGAGCAGCGCCGGGACAATGCCATCCTTGTCCGTCGTCCAGACCGTGCCGTCGCGGCGGAGGAAGGAGGCGCCCGCGCTTTCTGCGCCGCCGAAGCCGAGCGAACCGTCGAGCAGGCCGTCGACAAACCACTTGAATCCGACCGGGACCTCGTACAGTGTCCGGCCCAGCTTCGCGGCCACGCGATCGATCATGCCGCTGCTCACCACGGTCTTGCCCACCCCGGCGCTCGCGCGCCATTGCGACCGATGTGGGAACAGGTGGTGGATGGCGACCGTGAGATAATGATTCGGAGGCAGCAACCCCGAGCTCCGGGTGACGATCCCGTGCCGGTCGTGGTCGGTGTCACACGCGACGGCGATGTCGAAGCGATCCTTCAGACCGATCAGCCGCCGCATGGCGTAAGGCGACGACGGGTCCATCCGGATGCGCCCGTCCCAATCCACCGTCATGAACCTGAACGTCGGATCGACGGTCTCGCTGACAACCGAGAGGTTTAGGCCGTAACGCTCGGCGATTGGCGCCCAGTAGTGGACTCCGGCCCCGCCGAGCGGATCGACGCCCAGGTGGATAGTCGCGCCGCGAATCGCCTCCATGTCGATCACTCCGCCGAGATCGTTCACGTAGGCGTTGAGATAGTCGTGCCGGTGCGTCGTGCCGGCGCGCAGCGCCTGCTCGACGGGCACTCGCTTCACGCCCCGGAGGCCGCGCTTCAGAAGCCTGTTTGCCTCCGCTTCGATCCAGCCGGTGACGCCGGTATCCGCCGGCCCACCGTGTGGCGGGTTGTACTTGAACCCACCGTCCTCCGGCGGATTGTGCGAAGGCGTGACGACAATGCCGTCGGCCAGCCCGGCGGTCCGCCCGCGATTGTGGGTGAGGATGGCGAGCGACACCGCGGGGGTCGGCGTGTATTCGTCGTGCTCCGCCAGCATGACGTCGACGCCGTTGGCCGCCAGCACTTCGAGTGCACTGGCGCACGCCGGCACCGACAGCGCGTGCGTGTCGATGCCGAGGAACAGCGGGCCGTCGACGGCCTGCTGCGCACGATGGCGGCAAATGGCCTCCGTGATGGCGAGGACATGCCATTCGTTGAAGGTCTTCAGGAACGCGGACCCCCGATGCCCCGAGGTGCCGAAAGCGACTTGCTGCCCGGGGATCGCGGGATCGGGCACCTCGGTGTAGTAGGCGCTGACGAGTCTGGGTACGTCCACCAGCATCGCGGGGGGAGCCGGCTTGCCGGCCAGGGGGCTGATCTTCATGGCGATCCACTCCCCGCCCGGCGGCGCGTGTCCACGCGCCCATCGGGATGACCGACGAGGACCCGGTCTGCCGTTCCGAGAAAGAGCCCGGTATCCACCACCCCAACGATGGCGACCAGCGCCCGCTCGAGCTCGCGCGCCGTCCGTCCGTCGTGCATCGGCTCCGCTGGCGCGCAATCAACGATGAGGTTGCCGCTCTCGGTAAGGAACGGCCGCCTGCCGCTGCCGTCAATGCGCAGGGTGGGAACCAGACCGAGCGCCTTGAGCTCCTGCGTCACGAGCCACCGCGCGAGGGGAATCACTTCCACCGGTACGCGCCCGCGTTCGCCGAGCGCATGAACGAGCTTGTCTTCGCCGACGAGGATCACCTG
>JAUYMC010000286.1 GCA_030699545.1 Gemmatimonadales bacterium
CACGAATACGTAGCCGAACGGAAACTCCAGCCCCGACAGCATGATCGGCCGGCGGCCACCGTTCGGCAGCGCGAGGTATACGGTGTCGGCATTGGTCGGGATCAGCGCGATGCCGTGCCGGGTGAGGACCGGCGCAATCCGATCCGTGTACAGCGTCAGCTCATCGAGCACGGCCGCCTGATCGTCCACGCTGAACGTGTCGGCGGCGGTGAGCCAGAAGACGAGCACGGTCCGGTCCCGCACCACGCGCGGCGCGAGCAGCACGCTGTCCGCCGAATCGCGGGGCACGATCGTCCCGGCGAGCTGGAGGGAGTCGCCGCGGATCGCCGCCTCGCCGTCCGACCCACGGCAGCTCGCGACCAACGTCAGCACCCCGATCCAGGCTATGCTTCGCATGAGAAAAATATAGTCAGCCGATTCGCGCGAGCGCGTCGTGCATCTCCACCGCCGAAGCAAAGCGATCCGCCGGCTGCTTCGCCATCGCCTTCACAATCACCGCGGCCAGCGCTTCCGGCACGTCGGCGTTCAGCGTTCGGGGATCGGGCGGCGGCTCCTCGAGATGCTGGGCCACGAGCGCCCAGGTCGTTTCCGCTTCGAACGGCACGCGCCCCGTCACACATTCGAACAGCACGACCCCGGCGGCGTACAGATCGCTGCGCGCGTCGAGCTCCGTTCCCGACAGCTGCTCGGGCGACATGTAATCGGGCGTGCCGATGGACACCCCCGCTTCCGTGAGACCCTTCCCTTGCGGCGGGTTGGCGAGGCGGGCGATCCCGAAGTCCATCACTTTGAGAAAGCCGTTCGGCTCGACGACGATGTTCTGCGGCTTGATGTCGCGGTGGATGACGCCTTCGCCGTGCGCCACCTCGAGCGCGCGGCACACCTGCTTGCCGACCGTCAGCGTCACGGCGATCGGCAGCTTGCCCCGCGTCGTAATGAGCTGCTTGAGCGACGTCCCCTCGACGTACTCCATGGTCAGGTAGTAGACGCCGCCGACCTCGCCGAGGTCGTAGGTGCGCACGACGTTGCGGTGCGCGATGCGGCGCGCCAGCCGGATTTCCTGCTTGAACCGCTCCAGCGCCACGTGGCCCCCCGACACCGCCTCGGGGCGCAGCGTCTTGATCGCCACCGGTTCCTGCAGCTCGCGATCGAACGCGCGGTACACGACGCCCATCCCCCCGGCACCCAGGATTTCCTTCACCTCGTAGCGTCCCGCGAAGACCGAACCTGGCCTCAGCGCGTCGGTCGTTTGCGCCGTCGCCATCTGTTGCGTCGGCGCGCCACCCGATGCCTGCATCATGTAGTCGACAAGCGTCGCTTTTTCCCGGAGATCCTCCACGAGGCTCTTGAACGCCAGCGACAGCACGCCGATCTCGTCGCGCGCGCCGACCTCGATCTCGACACTGTAGTCCCCGTCCTGGACCCGCCGCGTCGCGACGGCGAGCCGGCGCACCGGGCCGGAGATCTGCCGCGCCAGGACGAACGCGAACACCAGCGCCAGGACGACCCCCAAGCCGACCGCGAGCAGCATCGTGCGCCGCAGCGCGCGGAACGCCGCCAGCTCCGCCTCCCGCGAGCGCAGCGCCACGAATCCGCCGCGCAGATCGCCGCCGGGCGAGCGGATCGCGCCGGCCATCCCGACGAGATGCTGGCCCTCGAGCTCGGTCCAGACCGCCCTCCCGCCGCCCGTGTCCGCCGCCAGGCTGTCCGGCACGACGGCGGAGCGCAGCGCCGCCTGCATCGCGCTGCCGGGGAGCGTGCTGCCCACCACCACGGGCTGGTTCAGCGTATCGAGCGAAAAGAACACGACATCGGAATTGGTGGCCTGGCCAATGGCGCGCGCGAGCGAATCCTCGAGCTGATAGCTCGCGACGAGGGCGCCGAGCGGAGCGCTGCCCGGCCGGTCCTGCAGCGGTGTGCCGACGGCGATGTACATCGTGCCCTGCACGTCGTCGAGCCACGCGCCGCTCGTCTGCTCGCCGCTCAGCGCGTTCGCGACCAGCGGCGCCACCGAGAGGTCGCGGTCGTACTGATCGCGATAATCGGTGCGCGCCATGAGGATGCCGTCGACGTCGGTCACCAGCACCCAGGCGGCGCCGATCAGATCCCGGATGTCGTCCGCCTGATCGAGGACTTCGGCGCGGTCGCGCTTGAGCAGCCGGTCGCGGTACTGCGGAACGTCGGTCGCCACCCGGCTCGCCCGTCCCAGCGTGCGCGTGCGCGCGGCGAGATAGTCCTCCACCGCGCGGCGCGCCGCCACGAGCGCCCCGCTGATCGACGCGTCGGCGGTACGGTTCGCTTCGAGGGAGGTCACGCCGAACGTCACGCCGAGCACCGCGACGACCAGCAAGGCCGATGCGAGGAAGATCTTGGCGGTCAGCCCCAGAGAGGGGCGCGGCTCAGTAACGCTCGCGCCCGGCATTGGTCGGGTAATTGCGTCCGTACTTGTTGCGGTGCGGCTGCCAGCGATAGCCGCGCGCGTTCAGCGCGATCTGGAGGTCCGGCCCTCCCGCTCCGGGAGTGATCTCCTTGATCACCTCCGCCGGGATGCGCTCATGCCAGACATGCAGCCGGTAGCGCCCGCTCCCCGGGGGCACGCCCTCGATCGCGAAGCTGCCGTCGGCGCCCGGCTGCGCGTAGTGGCGGTTCGCCATCACCATCACGTAGGCCACCATCCGCGGATGGATGTTGCAGTACACGCGGACCAACCCCGGCGAGCTGAACGTCCGGGTGCGCGTTTCTCCCCGGCCATACAAGCCGAGGTCGAAGGCGTTGCCCTCGCTCGTGGAAAACACATTGTGATTGAAGGGATCGTGATTGGGAAACCGGACCGTCGAGCCGGCTGGCACCACGACGACGTGGGGCGCATACGCCTTGTCGGTGATCGCGATATCCACCGTGACCGGGCTCGCGGCCTCCAGGGTCCGCCCCCCGGGCGGCTCGAGATAGAGCACCGCGTCGCCCAGATCGGGGGTGGGCGTGTTGTCCTTCTCGAGGATGACGATGCGCCCGGTGACGCGTGTCAGCGCTCGTTGGGCGAGCGCGTCCGTCCAGCCGGCGATGCACAGCGCACCCGCCAGTACTGCAGTCCGTCGCATGCCGTGTCTCCGGATGACTGTTGCGTCTCGGGGCGTGGAGCTTACTGTAATGCTACCAATCACGCCAGGAGCACGCGGTGATGCGGATCCTGCTGTTCCTCGTCGTCGCGGCTCAAGAGCCACCATCCCCTCCGAAGCGCGCGCTCGAGTTTTCCGGCCTCGTCCTCGTCAACGGCTTCTACAATACGGCCCGCGTCAACAACAGCGACGTCCCCCAATTCGCGGAGAACGATCCCGCGAGCATCGGCGGGACGGGCGGCTCCATCCGTCAGACGCGGCTCGGTCTGATCGTCTCCGAACCCGATGTGCTCGGCGGCGATTTTTCCGGAGAGATCGATGCGGACTTCTTCGGCGGGCAGCTCCCCAGCTCGGGCGGCCGCACCTTTCCGTTGCTGCGCCTGCGCCGCGCGACGGGCACGGTGACGTGGCGGCACGTGCAGCTGCTGATCGGCCAGGAGTCGCCGCTCGTCGCCGAGCGCAGCCCGCGCTCGCTCGCGGCGATGGGATTCCCGGGGTTCGCGGGCGCCGGCAACCTCTGGCTCTGGATCCCGCAGCTTCGGCTCGGCGCCGAGTTCGGCTACACGCTGCGGCTCGCGGTGCAGGCCGCGGTGCTCGCCCCCGGCACCGGAACGCCGCAGGGCGCCTTCGCCACCCAGCCCGATTCGGCCGAGCGCAGCGGGCGGCCGTATCTCCAGGGACGCGTGCGTCTGGCGTGGGGCCCGGCCGACGATCCCAGCGAAATCGCGGTGGGCGGTCACATGGGATGGTTGTTGGGCGCCGATTCGACCACCGGCGATTCCGTGCTCGCATCGCAGGCGATCACCGCCGATGCCCGCATCCGGCTCGGCGGTGTCCTCGAGCTCATCGCGGAAGCGTACGCGGGGCAGGCGGTGGCAGGACTCGGGGGGGGCGGCATCGGACAGAACGTCGGCGCGCGGGGCGTGCCGGTGCGCAGCAAGGGAGGCTGGGTGCAGCTCAACGTGCGGCCCTCTGCGGCGCGTTGGATGGTGGGCGGAGGCTGCGGGCTCGATGATCCCGACGATGCCGACGTGACCGCGGCGGGACGGTTCAAGAACGTGGTCTGCGAAGGGCACATCGAATGGCGCCCCGGTGGGGGCCCGATGCTGTTCGGCCTCGAATACCGGCGGCTGGAGACGACCTACCAGGCGGGCACGATGTCCGCCGGCCACATCAATCTCGCGGCGGGCTACCGGTTCTAGGGCTCCTCGCGTTCGGGGTGCTTCGGACGTCGCTGGTACCCTTTTTTCGAGCGGTGCACCTTGTGGGACGGCGTCTGGAGCCGCTCCTTGACGGGCGCGTCGGGGTTCGGTACGCGGAGGACGATCTTTTTCTTGCGTCTGGTGCGACTCACGGCGCCCCCCCCAGCCGTTCCCGGATCTGTCGCGCGTGATGCCGCGCGTGCACATCGTGGAAGCGAATCCATTCCGCGAGCGTCAGGTCGCCCAGGCGCGGATGCTTCACGAACACGTCACGGGGACGCGCCGGCAGGAGATCCCGCTCCAGGGCCGCCCAGTGGGTGAGTCCGTCGCGGAAGTGCGCTTCGGCCGGCGCCCGCGGAATCGCCGGGGCGGGCTGTGTCCGCTCGGGAGCCGTGAACCCGCGCGGAAACCAGCGCAGCCCGAGGATCGCGGCCCGGGCGACGAACCCGACCACGCCCCGCGCCCGGCGCTGCATCGGCGCGTAGCCGCGGCGCTGCTCGAACTTGGCGGCGCTCGAGTTCATGCTGATGGCGAGGTGCTCGACGATCTGCGCCGGCGTCCATTTCCCGGCGGGTGCGCGTTGCCAGTCCGCTTCCGGACGGCCGGTGAGCGGGCCGAGCACGATCGTTTCGAGATGGGCGAGCGCGCTCATGCTCTGATGAACCGGCGGCGCACGTGATCGCCCCGTTCCAGCCACTCGTCCAGCTCGTCGACGCCCGGGAGCCGCCCGCCCTGCCACCACAGAAGATAGCGGCCGCCGCCGGCGACTTGCTGGTTGGGCGTCGCCGCGAAGAACTCGCGCACGTCGGGAGGAAAGAGCGCACGCACCCGCGCTTCGTCCGGACCCTTCAGACGGTAGGTCCGCGAGAACCCCGGCGATTCCTCGAAGTTGATGTCCTGCATGCCGAACAGGGTGCCGAGCCGCGTCAGCCACCCCTCGGGGGAGACGACGAACGTCGGGAAGTCATCGCCGGTGCGCTCCCACAGGATGCCCGCGATGCTGCGGGTCGAGGAGCTCTTGCCGCCCCCCGTGGCCCAGCGGTACTCGAACGCCGTAAACGGGAGTCGGTTTTTGGTGCCGCTGATCGTGTACCCCCAGCGGCGATTGCGTCCCTGATCGAACGGCTCGAAGACCTCGCGCAGGTGCGCTTCGCCGTCCGGACGCTCGGCCTCGAAGCGAAATCCTCGCACCAGGCTGAATTCCTCGTACGCCGCGCGGCGCTTGCGCTCCACGGCGCGGGCGATGAAAATCGCCGCTGCGCCGATCGTCACGGCGCCGCCGACAATCAGCACTTCGATGGGGATCACCCGGCGAGCGCCTGCTGCCGAAACCGCGTAGCTTGGAGCCGTCCCGACATGCGGGGAATTTGCGAGTGAACCTGCTGCGCCGCCACCCGATTGCGCTCGCGCTGGTGCTGGTGCTGGTCGCCACCGCGGTTCGCCCGCTGCCGTCCGTGGTCGACGCCGTCACCGGCTCGGCGCCCGGTGGCGTCGAGCTGCACCGCCCCATCCTCTACGTCCTGTTCGCTCCGCTCTCCACCACGCTCGACGCGCTCACGTTCTTCAGTCTCGCGCGCGCGCAATGGGCGATCGCCGTCTGGGCGCTCCTCCTCGCGGCCTGGGGCGCGCTGCGCCCCGGCTCCGTGCGCCGCCGCGTCGGTCGCGCGGTGCTGGGACC
>JAUYMC010000288.1 GCA_030699545.1 Gemmatimonadales bacterium
CAATCGCGCGCTCGGAGAAAAATACAAAGCTCCGCCGTGCCGACGACGTGACACCTCAACCGAGCGCGCGGAGCTGGGCGCGCAAGGACGCTCTGCGCTCACGCACGGCGGTGGGGATAGCGCGAGCGACTCGCTTCGCGATGTCTGGCGGGGCCGGCTTCCCGTGCATCCAGTTGCTGAGCGTCGCTGGGGCAACGCCGAGTGCGTGGGCAACTTCCTGCTGGAGGACTCCGGCCGCCAACCAATCGGCTCGAAGGGTCCTCCACGCCGCCGAGTCATGGGGCGGTCGCGACGGGCGGCGCGCCACCGCGTGAGCATTGTTCTCAGCCGGCGACACCCACTCCAGGTTCGCGACCGAGTTGTTCGCGCGGTCGGAGTCGATGTGGTTCACGTGGTCCCGCCGGGGAGGCGAGGGGCCGAGGAACGCGAGTGCCACCAACCGATGGACGCGACGGGGAACCGCCCTCGACTCACGCGACAGCATGACTTGCTGATAGCCCTGCACATTGCCCGGTCTGAGCACGTAGCCGACGACCGTCCCCGAGCCCGGTGCGGCGCGCCGAATTCGGCCCCGGCTGCTGGCCTCGTAGTACTCCTCCCACTGAGGGATGGGACGCCAGATCTCATCGGGGAGGGACCGCGCGGCGTGGCGACCTGCGGAGGCATCGCCGAACTTCCACCACCGTGGGTAGCAGTCCTTGCAAAGGACCCGCTTCCGAATCTTGACGGGGTTCGTGCATCCGCGCGTCGAGCAGGTCTCAGGCATGTGTGCATTCGGCGGGGAGCAGATCCGAGGGGGCGCGATGCTACCACGGGTCGGCATGGCTAGCCGTGGCCCGCAAGGGCCCGCCGCCCGACCCGCACGCACCGATCCCGATCGGCCGCCCGTCGAAGCTCACGGCAGAGCGGCAGCAGCTGCTCGCCGGGCTGCTCGGCGCCGGCGTCTCCTCAGCCGAGGCGGCGAAGGCCGCGGGCATCTCGTCGGCCTCGCTTCGCAACTGGCTCACCTGGGGCGAGGACGAACCCGACGGGCTCTACGGCGGCTTCGTGCTCGCGGTCCGCGAGGCCGAGCAGGAGCAGCAGCCGAATCCCGAGCAGCGGCCGGCCACGAAGGACGAGCTCAACGACTGGTTCGCGTCGCACCTCGGCGTGCGGCTGCCGGCGACGGCGGTCTGCCCGGGCCACGACGCTCCGCTCGACGTCGCGTGGGATCTCTTCACGAACGCGGTCGACGAGGCGCTGATCCTCGGCAGCCGCTCGGGCGGGAAGACGCTCTTCCTCGCGATGCTGCACGCCGCGAACGGGTACTGGAAGCCGGGCCACTCGACGACGCACTACGGCTCCGTCGAGCGCCAGGCGAAGCGCGCCTACAAGCACTTCCAGGGCTTCCTCCGGCGGCCCGAGATCCGCGGCCAGATCCGCGAGACCGGGGCCACGACCACCAGCTGGCGGAACGGCTCCGAGGTGGAGATCCTGCCGGGCACCGTCGTACAAACTCAGGGTCCGCACAGCTGGGTGGTCTCGTGGGACGAACTCGAGTCGGGCGCCCGGCAGCCGTACGAGAACGCGCGCGGCATCCCGATCGAGGACGACGCGGGGAACCCCGGGCAGTTCATCACGACCAGCACCAGGCAGAAGCGCGGCGGCCTGATGCAGCAGGCGCTCGACGACGCACCGGCCCGCGGGGCGCGCATCTACACCTGGTGCGTCTGGGAGACGATCACACCTTCGAAGATCCCCGCGCGCTGCCGGCACACGGAGGAGCAGCACCGGGACCGCGAACGCCCCGCTGCGTTCGCCTGCACCCAGCCTCTGCACAAGTACACGCGCGGGCTGAGGCTCGACCGGGCCACCGGCTGGCGCTCGCTCCGCGACGTCATGGCGACGTTCCGCCGCATGGCGCAGGACACCTTCGAGACGCAGGTCCTCAACCTGCGGCCCGACGCCGGCGCGCTGATCTACCCGACCTTCACCGCCGAGGCGAACGTCACCGAGGCGGCCGAGTACGTGCCCGGGCAGGGCGTGCTCTGGGGCTACGACTCGGGGTTCAACCACCCGACTTGGCTGGGCTTCTTTCAGCTGCGCGGCGGCGCCTTCTGGCTCTTCGACGAGATCTCCGGCATGCACCGCTCGGAGCGGCACTGGATCCGCGAGGGCATCAAGCGAACGCTGCTGCTGCCCGACTACGAGGGCCCGACGCTCGACGAGTGGGCGGAGTACTGGGAGGGCCGGCACAAGGCCCCGACGCGCTGGCCGCGGGTGTGGCCGCATGCTACGGGCGACACGACCGCGGGCCACTTCGGCTTCGAGCTAAAGGAGCACGGCGTCGGGCGGTCGCCGAACAAGAAGGTCCGGCACGACGTCGAGGTCGGCCAGGCGGTGCTGCGCGCGGCGTTCAGCGCCGCGGGCACGATCCGATTCTGGGTGCACCCCCGCTGCCGGGTCTTCATCGAGTGCGCCCAGGCCTACATGGCGCAGGAGCTGCCGGACGGGACGTACGGCGAGCTGCCCGATCCGTCGCCGGCGAACCACGCGTTCAGTCACCCGCTCGATGGCTCGCGCTACCTGGTCTACCGGTACCGCCGCGAGCTCGGGATCGCCGGCGGCGGCGGTGACGAGGAGTAGCACGATGGCCCAGGCCCCGGCGCGACGGCGCGGAGTACTCGACTACCTGCGCATCCCGACGCGCCACGCGGCCACCCAGCGCGTGATCTGGCCGAACGACAAGGGCGAGCTCGAGCACCACGGCGTGGACCTGCTCGGGCAGTCGCGCTCGAGCGCGCTGGGACGGCGCCGGCAGCGGTCGAATCACGCGATCGTGTCGAGCTCGGCGGCGGTCTTCGCCGCGGTGCGCTGGCGCGAGCAGGCGATCACCCGGCCCGCGCTCGTGCTCCTGCAGTCGCGCGGCGGCGAGTGGGACGAGGTCGGGACGCTCCACGACCCGAACGCTCACCCCGCGCTCGCGGCGATGCGACGCATCAACGAGGCGACGACGACCAAGCAGGGCATCGGCGGCATCGAGCGCGGGAAGCTCACGAACGGCGATCACTTCTGGATCAAGCGCCGCGATCGCGCGTTCAACACGCCCCGCGAGTTCGAGGTCTGGGACGGCTCGTCGACGTGGGCGGTGCCGCGCGCCGATCGCCCCTGGGCGCCGGCGTACTTCGAGCACCGCGAAGCGGACGGGCGGACGATCAGCGTCGCGCCCGAGGATGCGATCTGGTTCCGGCACATCGTCGACCCGACGAACCCGATGCGCTCGCTCACGCCGATCGCCGCGGTGCGGGTGTCGCAGGACACGAGCCACGAGGCGATGCGCTCGAACCAGCGCTACTTCGACCAGGGCATCGGCCCCGGCGGGTACGTCATGCCGGCGGACGACGCGGGCGGCCTCGGGCCCGCGGAGATCGAGCGCCTCCGCGAAGAGCTCAGCACCGAGTGGGTGGGCACCGACAACGAGCACCGCTGGCACGTGCTCGAGAGCGCGCTCAAGATCCTCGCCACGCCGCAGACGAACCGCGATCTGCAGTGGGCAGATCTCATGAAGTGGGGGCTGATGGAGGTCGCGCGGGCCTTCGAGGTCAGCCCGATCACGCTCAAGGACTTCGAACACGCGACCTACACGAACGCCGACCAGGCGAGCATGCAGGACTGGGAGACGATCCGGAACCAGCTCGACGCCACCGTCGAGGAGCTCAACGAGTTCTACATCCGGCCCGACTTCGGCGATGACTTCCGCCTCGAGGCGCGCTATGCGGGCATCGGCGCGCTGCAGGACGTCCTCGAGACGGCGGCGCGCGTCGACGACATCCGCCTGAAGGGCGGCTACGCGACGATCAACGAGCTCCGCCACCGCGACGGCAAGCCGCCCGTGGAGTGGGGCGACCGGCCGATCATGCCGACGAACATGGCGCCGCTCGGCAGCATCTCGCCGAACGACGTGCGCGACGACGGAGTGACCGGTCTCGACGAGAGCGTGGATGATGACGCGGCCGACGACGGACGCGCGCTGCGGGCGCGGCTCGCGCTCATCGACCAGGCGGACGCCCAGGGCTGGGGGAAGCGCCGGCTGAAGAACGAGCTCCGCGCGCTCGAGGCGACCATGCGATGAGCGATCCGCGCGAGTCCCCGTCGGGCGAGTGCTGCGATCACGAGCGCGTCTGGCACATCCGACTCGACGCCGGCGGCGTCGACGACGGACTCTCGCGCTGCCTGCTGTGCAAGAACGAGGGCGCCGGCGGTGCCATGGACCACGTGTGGCGTGAGCTACGTCTCTTCGACGACCTGCGCCGGCTCAGGTGACGACTCGAGCGCGGCCTCGCTCGTCTCGTAGAAGCCGATCGGGAGGCCGTCGCGGAGCAGCTCCCAGGGGCGCTCGAGCTCGCGGGGTGGGCGGCGGAGCATCCGGTCGCGCATGCGCCGGCGGAACGGGAACGACTGGCGGCGGCGGACTACGTAGTCGCTCATGGAAGCCACGATAGCCGGCGGGTCGAACCCCTGAGGCGGAAGTGACCGGCGATCACGTGGACTGTGGCCGATGAGCCGCCGCGATCACCGACTCCGCCAGTTCACGCGCAACGCCGTGCTCCGCCAGGACACCGGC
>JAUYMC010000291.1 GCA_030699545.1 Gemmatimonadales bacterium
CGGCCGGCTCGCATCATCGGCGATGGTGCCCGTATCGCCCAGCTGCGGGGTGGCGACGGGAGGCGCAGGGGGCGGCGTCGTTTCGCGGCCCCGCACCTTGTCCCACGCCAGCTTCAGCTTGTCCTTCGCCGTGTCTAGCTGATCACACCCGAAGGTGGCGACCGTCAACAGCGCGCATATCCCCACCAGCGTGCTGCGTCGCATTGCGAGCCTCCAGAGAGAGGAAGATGCGGGCGCCATCCTGACCGCCCAGAGCCGGAGCCATACGGCGCTCCGGGTGCGGCATGATCCCCACGACGTTGCGTCCGGCGCTACACACCCCCGCGATGTCGTGTGTCGACCCGTTGGGATTCTCCCCCACGTAGCGCAGGACGACCTGGCCGTTGGCCTCGAGCACCGCCGCGGTCTCGGCGTCGGCGACGTAGCGGCCGTCGCCGTGCGCGATCGGCAGCGTCAGCTCCTCGCCGCGCGCGTAGGACCGTGTGAACGGCGTGTCCGTCGCTGCGACCCGCACCCGCACCGGCCGCGACAGGAACTTGAGCCGCGCATTGCGCATCAACGCCCCCGGGAGCAGGCCCGCCTCACAGAGAATCTGAAAGCCGTTGCAGATGCCCAGCACCGCGCCGCCCGCGCGCGCGTGCTCGGCGACCGCGCCCAGCACCGGCGAAAAGCGCGCGATGGCGCCGGAGCGAAGATAGTCGCCGTAGCTGAATCCGCCCGGCAGGATCACCGCGTCGGCGCGCTGCAGATCGGTGTCGCGATGCCAGACGTAATAGGCGTCCGACCCCGCCGCCCGCGCCGCGTCGAGCGTGTCGGCGTCGCAGTTGGACCCCGGAAAGACGACTACGGCGACACGATGCATTCGTAATCCTCGGTGACCGGATTCGCGAGCAACCGGTCGCACATCGTGCGCGCGCGTGCCGCCGCCTCGTCGCGGGTGGGTGCATCCACCTCGACGACGAGATGCTTGCCGGCGCGCACGCTCGCGACGTCGCGGAACCCCAGGGCCTGGAGCGCGTGCTGCACCGCCTGACCCTGCGGATCGAGCAGCGACGCCCGCGGCATCACCCGGATCTCGACCGTATAGGCGCTCATGCCCGCGAGGCGCCTCCTCCTCCGCCGGCCGAATCGCTCTCGTCGATGACAATGGGTCCCGCGATCTCCGCCTCCTCGTCTTCCGCCGGCGCCGCGAAGAACCCCAGCAGGACGGCGCGTACCACCCCGTAGGCCATGTACAGGATGCCCAACGGGAACAGGAAGGTGTCGTGCTGCCAGATGCCGAATACCAGCATAACCAGAATGAGGGTGAGACCCAAGAGTCCGCGCGCCGTGCGGAAGCCGGCACGCGGCAAGGTGGGGTAGTGCACGTTGCTGACCATCAATATGGTCAGGGCGATCATGAGGAACGTGAGCAGCAGCTGCCACGGCAGGCCGCTCAGCGCGTCGTACCACTCGGTGCGCGTGAACGGATAGAAGGTGGCCAGCGTCATGCCCGCGGCGGGCGACGGCAGGCCGATGAAGTGCGCCTTCGCCCGCCCGGCCTGGGTTACGTTGAACCGGGCCAGCCGGATCGCCGCCGCCATCACGTAGAAGTAGCAGAAGATCCAGGCGGCCGCGCCCGCACCGGAAAACTCGATCTGATACATCAGGAAGGCGGGAGCGACGCCGAAGCTGACGATGTCCACCAGGCTGTCGAGCTCGGCCCCGAAGCGGGTGCCCGTGCCGGAAAGGCGCGCGACGCGCCCATCCAGCGTATCGAGAATGCCGGCGAAGACGATGAACCAGCCCGCCCGGTAGAACTCGCCGCGCGTCGCCAGCACGATCGACCACATCCCGAAAAAGAGATTGAACAGCGTGAACAGGCTCGGGACCACGAGCACGACGCGCCGGATCGGGAAGGGGGCCGGCCTCATGGATACTCCGCGAGCACCGTGCCCCCGACTCGCACCCGGTCCCCCGGTTTGACGGTCACCGTGGGGCGGGCGGACAACGGGAGGAAGACGTCGGTGCGCGAGCCGAACCGGATCAGGCCCAGCCGCGCCCCCTGCGCGACGGTGTCGCCCGGCTGGGCGTCGGTCACGATGCGGCGTGCCACGAGGCCCGCGATCTGACGCACCAGCACCCGGCCGTGCGGCCCGCGAATGCCGATCGACGACTGCTCGTTGTCGAGGCTCGCCTTTTCGTCGGCCGCATGCAGGAATTTTCCCTTGTGGTAGTGCACCAGCTCGACCGTCCCATTCACCGGATAGCGATTGACGTGCACGTCGAACACCGACAGGAAGATCGAAATGCGGACGGCGCGCTCCTGCACGTACAGCGGCTCATCCACTTCCACGACGTGCACGACCTGGCCCTCGGCGGCCGCCATCACGTAACGCTCGCCCCGCGGCCCGGGCCGGATCGGATCGCGAAAAAACGCGACCACCCAGACGGCGAGGATCGCCAGCAGCGCCGCCAGCACCCACGCGGGCGCGCCCCCCCCCCATCCGCTGCCCGTGCGGGCGGCGAGCAGCGCCGAGCCGAACGCCAGCGTCCAGGCGATCGCGATGAACGGCCAGCCCTCGGGCGCGATTCTCACGCCAGGGCATGTCCGGTGATGCGCCGGTAGGCGTCGCGGTAGCGCTCGCTCGTCGCCGCCACGACCTCCGGCGGCAGCGGCGGCGGCGGCGCTTCGCCGCTCCACTCACCCCGACGCTTGATCGCCGTCAGGTAGTCGCGCAACGGTTGCTTGTCGAAGCTCGGCTGCCCGCGGCCCGGTTGATAGCGATCGGCCGGCCAGAAGCGTGAGGAGTCGGGCGTCAAAATCTCGTCGATGACCATCAGCGTCCCGTCCGCCCCGGTGCCGAACTCAAACTTCGTATCGGCGATGATGATCCCGCGCCCGGCGGCGTAGCCGCGGCCGGCCTCGTACAGCGCCAGGCTCGCGTCCCGCAGCCGCGTGGCCATCGGGCGGCCCAGCCCGCGCACCACGTGATCGAACGTGACGTTCTCGTCGTGCCCCCGCTCGGCCTTCGTGGCCGGGGAGAAGATCGGCGGATCGAGCCGGGCGCTCTCGACGAGGCCGGCGGGGAGCGGCTCGCCCGCCAGCGTGCCCGACTGCCGGTACTCCGCCCAGGCGGAGCCGGAGAGATAGCCGCGGACGATGCACTCGAACGGCGCGGGGGTCGCGCGGCGCGTGAGCATCGCCCGGCCCGCCAACGCGTCGCGGTGCGGCGCCAGCGACGGCACCTGCCGCACAATGTCGTCGGCATCCGCCGAGAGGCAGTGATGCGGCACGACGTCCGCCAGACGATCGAACCAGAAGGCGCTGAGCTGCGTCAGCACCGCCCCCTTGTGGGGGACCGGCTCGCGCATCACGACGTCGAAGGCGCTGACGCGATCGCTCGCGACGAGCAGCAGGCGCGCGTCATCGACTTCGTAGACTTCGCGCACTTTGCCGCGCCGCAGCAGCGGCAGGGGCAGGCGGCTCTCGACCAAGACGTCCGTCATACCTCGACCTCCGCTGTGGCGGCCGCCGGTGCCGCCGCCTGAAGGGCCCGCAACACCTGCGGGACGGTCCGCTCGAGGAACTCGTCCACCTGCTCCGGCGCGCGGCCGACGTAACCGGCCGGATCGAGCTCGCCCGCCTGCGCCGTGACCCCGAGTCGCTGGAACGCGGCATCGGCGGCCAGTCGCTCGAGCAGCTGCGGCGCGGGGACCGCATGGCTGTGCTTGCGGATGACCTCGTGCAGCTCCTGCCGGTCGCCGCCCGCCGTGACGCCGCGCATCAACAGCCGCTCGGTCGCGAGATACGGCAGCGCCGCGCCGACGTGCGCCGCGATTGCCTCGTCGCGCACCTCGAGCCCCGCGGCCACGTTCGTCGCGAGCACGAGGATCGCGTCGGTCGCGAGGAACGCCTCCGGAATGACGAGGCGCCGGTTGGCGCTGTCGTCGAGCGTCCGCTCGAGCCATTGCGAGGCGGCCGTGTGCCAGGCGTTCCCCTCCAGCTCGATCACGAAGCGGGCGAGCCCCGTCATGCGCTCGGCGCGCATCGGATTGCGCTTGTAGGGCATCGCGGAAGACCCCACCTGCTCGCTCTCGAACGGCTCCAGCAGCTCGCCCTCATGCTGCAGCAGCCGCAGGTCGGTCCCGAACTTCGCGGCCGACTGCGCGACGCCCGACAGGGCCGCCAGCACCTGCGCGTCGATCTTGCGGGGGTACGTCTGGCCGGTCACCGGGAAGACGGTCGCGAACCCCATGGCGCGGGCCACCCGCTGGTCGAGCTCGGCGACCCGTCCGTGATCGCCCGCGAAGAGGTCGAGGAAGCTCGCCTGCGTGCCCGTCGTGCCTTTGACGCCGCGAAACCGCAGCGTCGCGATCCGATGGAGGATCTCTTCGGCATCGAGCGCGAATTCCTGCATCCACAGCGTGAGCCGCTTGCCGACGGTCGTGAGCTGCGCCGGTTGGAAGTGCGTGTAGGCGAGGCAGGGAAGGGCCCGGTGACGCCGCGCCAGCGCGCCGAGCGCGACGAGCACCGCGCCCAACCGCCCGGCGAGCAGCTGCAACGCCTCGCGCATCAGCACGAGATCGGCGTTATCGGTCACGAAGGCGCTGGTGGCGCCCAGATGCAGGAAGGGACGCGCGGCCGGCGCCTGGTCGCCGAGGTGATGGATGTGCGCCATGACGTCGTGGCGCAGCCGCCGCTCGTACTCGGCGGCCTTGTCGAGATCGGCGTCATCCAGGTGATCGTGGAGCTGCGCGATCGCCGCGTCGGGAATGTCGAGGCCCAGGTCCTTCTGGCCTTGCATCAGCGCGAGCCAGAGGCGGCGCCACAGCCCGATCCGGCGCCGCTCGCTCCACAGCGTCCGCATCGCGGGGGACGCGTAGCGGGTGGAGAGCGGCGACGTCCAACTCAAACGCGCGCTCCTCCCTTGGCCGGGGCGCCCAGCGTTCTCCAGTCGCTGAGGAACTGCTCGAGTCCGCGGTCGGTCAGCGGGTGCAGCATGAGCTTCTTCAGCACGTCGGGGGGCAGCGTCGCCACGTCGGCGCCGATCATCGCCGCTTCCACCACGTGCCGCGGATGCCGGATCGACGCCGCGAGGATCTCGGTGGCGATGGCGTAGTTGTCGTAGATCGCGCGCGTCTCGCGGATGACGTCCATGCCTTCCTGGCCGACGTCGTCGATGCGCCCGATGAAGGGGCTGACGTACGACGCCCCCGCTTTGGCGGCGATGAGGCACTGCACGCTCGAGAAGCAGAGCGTGACGTTGGTGCGGATGCCGGCGGACGCCAGCCGGCGCACGGCGATCATCCCCTCTTCGAGCATCGGGATCTTCACCACGATGTTTTCCGCGATCTTCGCAAGCTCCTGGCCTTCCTTCACCATGGCGTCGGCATCGACGGCGATGACTTCGGCGGAGACCGGTCCCTCCACAAGAGAGCAGATTTCCTTGAGCACGTCACGCGGGTCGAGGTCGCCCGCCTGCTTGGAGAGCAGGGACGGATTGGTCGTGATGCCGTCGATCAAACCGGATTGGGTGGCCCAACTGATGTCTTTGAGACTCGCGGTGTCGAGGAAAAACTTCATACGTGAGCAGCCTCCCCTTCGGCGTAGAGGTCCGGTGGATAGTGCACCGCGTCCAGATACAGGCCGTGCGGCGGTGCCGGCGGACTGGCCGCCAGATTATCGGTCGCTGCGAGCAGACGGGGAAAGTCTTCCGGCGGGCGCCGGCCGAGGGCGATGTCCACCATGGTGCCGACGATGAAGCGCACCATGTGATGCAGGAACCGATCGGCCTCGACCGTGAACGTCACGCCAGCTCCGTCCGCTCGCGGCGCCCATTGGGCCAGCGCCACGCGGCATCGGTAGTGGCTCGTCGCCGCACCGGCGGCGGCCAGGCCGCGGAAGTCGTGCTCGCCCGGCAGCGCCGTCGCCGCGGCGTGCAACGCCGCGACATCGAGGGCCCGGGTGGCTCCCAGCGCCCATTCATACGATCGCCGGAACGGCGAGGCCGAGCGGTCGTCGGTCCCGATCACGTACCGGTAACGCCGCGCCGTGGCGCTGCGCCGGGCATCGAAGCCCGGCCGCATGAGGTGCACGCGCTCCACCCAGATATCGCGGGGCAACAGTGCATTGAGCGCGCGCCGCAGGTCGGCGGGCTGCTCCGCCCAGCGCTCCGTGGCGGCGAAGCTGACGCCCTGACCCAGGGCGTGCACGCCGGCATCCGTCCGTCCGGCGCCCGTCACGGCGATCCGCCCTTCGTCCGCCATCAGGCGCTCGAGCACGGCCTCGAAGTCGGCCTGGACGGTGCGCGCGGCGCTCTGCCGCTGCCATCCGGCGAACCCGCTCCCGTCGTATTGGATCACGGCGAGGAACGAGCGGCGCGTCACGCGGCGAAAGATGCAACCCGTTGTCACTATTTGACAAGGGTCGCGTCGGCGGGCTAGCTTCCGCAGCCGTAATCCGATGTCTGACGCTGCCCAGCCGCTCCGCCGGGCGCTCTCCGCGCTCGCCAACCGCCACTCGCTCTCCGAGTCCCTCACCGCCGAGGTGTTCGGTGCCATGATGCGGGGCGAGCTCACACCCGCCCACATCGGCGCCCTCCTGATGGGGCTCCGCGCCAAGGGGGAGACCGCCGAGGAAGTCGCCGGCGCCGCGCGCGCCCTGCGCGAGGCCATGGTGCGCGTCGCGGCCGATTCGCCACACCTCGTCGATACCTGCGGCACCGGCGGCGGCAGCGTGCCGACGTTCAATATTTCTACGGTAGCGGCGTTGGTCGCCGCCGGCGCGGGCGCGGTGGTTCCCAAGCACGGCAACCGCTCGTTCACCTCGCGCTGCGGCTCCGCCGACGTGCTGGAGGCGCTGGGGGTGCGCATCGTCCTCGATGCACCGACCGCCGCCCGCGTGCTGGACGAAGCGCAGGTCGTGTTCCTCTTCGCCCCGAGCTTCCATCCGGCCATGCAGCACGTCGCGCCGGTCCGCCGCGAGCTGGGGACGGCCTCGGTCATGAACCTCATCGGGCCGCTGGCCAATCCCGCCGGCGTGCGGCGCCAGGTCATCGGCGTCGCCGAGCCCGATCGCGCGCCCGTCGTCGCGGAAGCGCTCGCGCGGCTCGGCGCCGAGCACGCGCTCGTCGTGCACGGACGGATCGGCATGGACGAGATCTCGCCCCAGGGCGTCACCGATGTGTGGGAGGTGCAGGGCGGGGGCGTGCGGACGTGGGAGATTCATCCCGACCGCTTTCGCCTGGGGATCGCCGATGTCGGAGCGCTGCGGGGCGGAGACCCCGCGGCGAATGCCGAGCGGCTGGAGCGGATTCTGGAGAACGGGGACGGCGATAAACCGGGATTGGCGGCCGTGCTGCTCAACGCCGGGGCGGCGATCTATGTGGCCGGCATCGCGGCATCGCTCGCCGAAGGGATCGGGCGCGCCCGCGAGGTCGTGGCGTCGGGCGCCGCGCGCGCGGCGCTGGACCGGCTGCGAAAGGCGACGGCTTAGTATTTTCGGATGACGCCGACGACCACTCCCTGAACGATCACGTCCCGTTCATTCACCCGCAGCGGCTGGTGGGCCGGGTTCGCCGGCTGCAACCGGATCCAGCCGCCCGGCTCGCGATAGAATCGCTTGACGGTGGCGCCGGTCCCGTCCACCAGCGCGACGACCGTCTGCCCGCTGTCGGCCTGATTGCGCTCCTGCACGACGACGAAGTCGCCGTCCTTGATGTGCTCGTCGATCATCGAGTCGCCGCGAACCTTGAGCACGTAGCTGCGGCCGCGCCGGGGCAGCAGCTCGTCGGGAACGGCGATCGTCTCGTCGCCCGCGATCGCCTCGATCGGCTGGCCGGCCGCCACCAGGCCGTAGAGCGGCAGCTCGGTGGCGCCCGTCTGGCCCTTGGGCGGCACGATTTCGATCGCCCGGCTCTCGTTATGGGTGCGCCGGATGTATCCCTTGCGCTCGAGGTTGGTGAGATGCTCATGGACGGTGGCGAGCGATTGAAAGCCGAACTGCTTGGCGATCTCTTCGAAGCTGGGGGCGTACCCCTTGGCATCGATGTGACCGGCAATGAAATCGAGGATCTCGCGCTGGCGCCGTGTAACGGTCATGCTCGCTCCCGAAGATAACCCGAAGCATAATCTACCCGAAGAACGACCGAACGCAAGCATGCCCGCGAATCGTCCCACTCTTGAGGCTATGTTGGCCGTCACCCGGGCTCGGGTGGCGACTCTTCACGGGAGCGCCCCGGAGCTGGAACGGCGGGCGCACGCCGCCCCACCCGGTCGCCGGTTCGCGCTGGGGGCCGGGGGTGCGGTGGGCTTGATCGCGGAGGTGAAGCGGCGGTCGCCGTCCCAGGGGGCCATCCGGAGCGATCTCGATCCGGTGGAGCACGCGCGGGCCTACGTTCGAGGCGGCGCGGCGGCGGTTTCGGTGCTCACCGATGAGGGGCATTTTGGTGGCTCGCTCGAGGACCTGGAGCGGGTGGCGGCGGCGGTCTCCGTGCCGGTGCTGCGCAAAGACTTCATCCTCGACGAGCTGCAGATCGTGGAAGCGCGAGCCGCCGGGGCCAGTGCCGTGCTCTTGATCGTGCGGGCGCTCCCGCCAGATCGGGTTCAGGCGCTGGCGCGCGCCGCTGGCGCGTGGGGGCTCCAGACGCTGATCGAGGTGCACGCCATCGAGGAGCTCGACTCCGCCCTCGCCGCGGAACCCGATGCCATCGGCGTGAATGCGCGCGATCTCGCGACGTTCGCCGTCGACCTGCGGCGGGCGGAGACCGTGATCCGGCAGGTTCCCCGTCAGGTCACGGTCGTGGCGGAGAGTGGCATCGAAACCCGCGCGGACGTGGAGCGCGTGGCGGCGGCCGGCGCGGACTTTGTGCTCGTGGGCACGAGCGTCGCGCGGCACCGCGAACCGGAGCAGGCGGTGCGAGCGTTGGTGGGAGTCCAGCGGAGTCCGCGGTGACAGACCCCGGTCGATTCGGCCCGTACGGCGGGCGCTACGTCCCCGAGACGTTGATGCAGGCGCTCGACGAGCTCGCGCGCGTGTACGACGCCGCGCGCGCCGATCCCGCCTTCTGGGCGGAGCTCGACGATCTGCTCGCCAATTATGTGGGCCGGCCGACGCCGCTGACGGCCGTGCCGCGGCTCGCCGCCGCCGTGGGCGCGGGCGTCGAGGTGCTCCTCAAACGGGAGGATCTGAACCACACCGGCGCGCACAAGATCAACAACACGCTCGGTCAGGTGCTGCTGGCGCGGCGCATGGGCAAGCGGCGCATCATCGCCGAGACGGGCGCGGGACAGCATGGCGTCGCCACCGCCACGGTGTGCGCCAAGTTCGGACTCGAGTGCGTGGTGTTCATGGGCGAGGAAGACACGCGCCGCCAGCGCCTCAACGTCTATCGCATGCAGCTCATGGGGGCGACGGTCGTGCCCGTCGCGTCGGGAACGCGGACGCTCAAGGACGCGACCAACGAAGCGCTGCGCGACTGGGTCACCCACGTCACGACGACGCACTACATCATCGGCTCGGTGGTGGGGCCCGATCCCTTTCCCCGCATGGTGCGCGACTTCCAGTCGGTGATCGGACGCGAGGCGCGCGCGCAGATGCTGGAGCGCACGGGCCGGCTGCCGCGCTCGGTGGTCGCGTGTGTGGGCGGCGGCTCGAATGCGATGGGGATCTTCACCGCCTTCTTGCACGACGCCGACGTGCAGCTCGTGGGCGTGGAAGCGGCGGGGGAGGGCGTTGCGACGGGGCATCATGCGGCGACGTTGAGCGCCGGCCGGCCCGGCGTCTTTCACGGCAGCAAGAGTTATCTGCTCCAGGACGCGGGGGGGCAGGTGCAGGCGGCGCACAGCGTGTCCGCCGGCCTCGATTACCCCGGCGTCGGGCCCGAACATGCTTACCTGAAGGACAGCGGGCGCGTATTGTATGAGGCCGTCACGGACGACGCCGCCCTGGAGGCGTTCGCGGCGCTGTCCCGCCTCGAGGGGATCGTGCCCGCGCTGGAGAGCGCCCACGCGATCGCCTGGGTGCTGGGCCAACGGGGGAAGGCGCGCCCCGGCGATCTCATTCTGGTGAATTTGAGCGGCCGTGGGGACAAGGACGTCGCCATGGTCGCCGAACTCACGGGAGCGACCCTCTGAGCAAACCCGCACTTCCCGAACTGGCGCTGCCGCCCTCGCAGGTCGAGGAGCTCATGCAGGTCGTCACCAAGGGCATGCGGGCGACGCAGTTGTACCTGCCGAACAATCCCGTCTATCAGCGCGCCGTCGACAACATCCGCAACGCCTTCCGCCAGATCTGGCAGGCCACCGAGGATCTGATCTTCGACATCGGCGAGACGGAGATGCGGTGGGAGGATCATCCGGTCTACACCCAGGACCAGCGCAACGAGAGCATTGCGTGGACGCTGTACAAGGATGGCGTGCGCTCGCTGACTTTCAAGAATGGCGTCGAAGAGGTGGAGATCGTGCGGTTCCTGGCCGTGCTGCATCAGGCGAAGAACCTCCAGGCCGACGCCCCCGACGATCTGCTGACGCTGCTCTGGGCCGAGGACTTCCAGTTCGTCACCTACACCTTCCGCGAGCTCGCCAGCGAGAACGCTGTGCCGATCGAGCGGGGCGAGACGGCGTCGCTGGGCGGCGGGGGGGGGGGGGCGGCAGTGCCGGCCCGGGCGGGGGCGACCCCCCGGCGGTGCGGCGCCACGGGGGGGGGGGAGCGCCGCCGAAGAAGGAAGGCC